>CAISEG010000147.1 GCA_903884265.1 uncultured Anaerolineales bacterium
AATGGCTGCCGCGCTGCATGGAGATCCTCAACTTTGTCGACCTGGCTGGTTTTAAAGATCGCCACGCTGGCCAGCTCTCTGGAGGAATGAGGCAAAAACTTGGTTTGGCCTCGGCCCTCGTTACCCGCCCCAGAGTGCTCCTGCTCGATGAACCCACCACCGGTGTGGACCCGGTCACCCGGCAGGATTTCTGGCAGTTGCTTATCCGCATTGTCTCACAGGATCGGGTCGCGGTCACTCTCTCCACCCCCTATATGGATGAAGCCGCCCGCTGTCATCGTGTTGGTTTCATGCGCTGTGGGCGGATAATTGCCGAAGGCTCACCGTCTCAACTGCGCTCCAACCTGGATGGTCGCATTGTGGAAGTGCGCGGCGAACCACTGCCTTCCCTCCGTCAGATGGTGAAGAAAATCAATGGTGTGGAAGATGTTCGTGCTTTCGGTGACAAACTTCACCTGCGCGTTGTCGCCGGAGGGGCTGACCAGGTTATATCAGCATTGGTAACGGCATTTCCCGCCCACCGCGGTTCGCGGTTGGAGGCGCGTCTCGTCCCCCCGACGTTGGAAGATGTATTTATTTCCCTTGCCGAAGGTAAGTCTGAACACTGATGACTGTTAACTTTACTCTTTTTGATCTTCCAGAACCCCATATTCGTGCGTTGGATTTCCTGCTCAAACAGATACCTCCCAACGAATGTCTCTGGGTCCTGACCGGGTCCGCCGGACTCCGCCTCCAGGGTGTGGATATCCCGATCCATGACCTGGACATCCAGACCGACGGGAAAACGATCTATTTTATTCAGAAAAGACTGGCGGAGTTTATGAAGACCCCAGTCCACCTGTGGGAGTCACCCAGCATGCGTTCGCTGGATGGCAGGGCCGAGATCGAGGGCATTGAGATAGAACTCCTGGCGAACGTAGCTCATCTGTTACCCAATGGCAGTTGGTCCACTTACACAGATTTTTCACGCTTACTCTGGCTGGATTGGCATGAGCGGCGGGTTGCAGTCTTTCCCCTCGCAGATGAGGCTGACGCCTACGAGTCAATGGGTCGTAACGAAAAGGCGGCCCTAATCCGTGAAACAATAAAAACTGCCTCCAGATCTTAACTCTGTGTTTTCTGTGCCCTCCATGGTGAATCTATGCCTGATCCTATTGTAATAGCACAAAACCTTACCCGCCGTTTCGGAAACTTCGTCGCAGTGGATCATGTCAACTTCTCAGTTGGACCGGGTGAGATAGTCGGTTACCTGGGTCCGAACGGCTCCGGCAAGACGACCACTATCAGGATGTTGCTTGGGTTGCTGGAGCCTTCGGATGGTAAAGCCACCGTGCTTGGTTTTGATGCCTTCAGCCAGTCTGAGGAAGTACGTGCCCGGGCCGGGTACATGTCACAGAAGTTTGCCCTATATGATGATCTGACCGTGCTTGAAAATCTGACCTTCTACGGCGGTGTCTACGGTATCCGGGAGAAGATACGTATTAGCGAGACGATCGCCCTGGTCGGTCTGGTTGGTCACGAGCGCGACCTGGCGCGCGACTTATCCGCAGGCTGGCGCCAGCGTCTGGCGCTGGCCATCGCTCTGGTTCACCAGCCCAGGTTGCTTTGTCTTGATGAACCCACTTCGGGCGTGGATCCAACCGCCCGGCGTTCCTTCTGGGATCTGATCTACCAACTGGCTTCTGGTGGGGTGAC
>CAISEG010000148.1:0-7500 GCA_903884265.1 uncultured Anaerolineales bacterium
CCTCGCCCCTCTGCGCCATGCCTACCGTCCAGCGTATTCTTCGGGTATTCGCACCTCCGGCGGGCATACCCTGGTGCTATCTGTCAACCTGAATGGCGAAACGGTCACTTCGCCAACCCTGCCCTTTGAACTTGACGTGGAGCCGCCCAACCCGATGCTGGTTGCTCCACCGGAGCAGATCGTCCGCATCGCGCCGGATGAGCATACCACCACGGCCCTGTCTTTCCTTCCCACCCAGCAACCGATCAACATTATTATCGAATTCCCGGATGGACGGACGCGTCCCCTGGTGCGTACCGTCTTATATGTGGACGGAGTGATGGTGGATGAGAACACCTCCGCACCCTTCGACCAGTTTGTGTGGGATCTAAGCGGCTACGCCGCCAGCGGCCAGCATATGCTGACCGTCGAAGCCGTAGATAGCTTTGGCCTGAGCAAGATCAGTGTGGGCGTCCCGGTGCTGGTCACCGTTGTCAGGCCGCAGCTTGGCTTGTTGCCCTGGTTGTCCCGTAACAGCCCGTGGGTTGCGCTGGGCGCCATCCTTATTGCTGGGGGTGGGCTGGGCACCATCTTGACCCGCGGCCGCGGGAAAAGACATCCTTCAGCAGGCGCCGGTCGCCGCGCCAGCCGAGATCCGCTGACCCAATCCGTACCGTCGGAAAAGGATAAGCGCGGCCTGCACCTGCCGTGGAGTCGCCCGGCCAGACCCCCTGAAGCCTACCTTGTTCGCTTGAAGGATGACGGCCAGCCGGTCACTGCTCCGGCAATACCCATTACAACACCGGAGATGAGTTTTGGTTCAGACCCGCTCCAGGCCACGCGCATTCTGGACGACCCTTCGGTTTCGCCTCTGCATGCCAGGCTCAGGGAAGAGCATGGCGTGTACGTTCTTTCTGATGAAAAATCCGTCGCCGGCACGTGGGTCAATTACGAACAGTTGACAGCCCCGCGCCGCCTGGAGCACGGCGATGTCCTCCACATTGGAAGGCTCTCCTACCGGTTCATGCTGCGCAAACCGCCCGAACGTCCCGCACCACGCGTCATTCATACGACGAGGTAGTCCCGGTTCAAGCACGGGACGATGTAGTCCCGGTTCAAGCATATCATCCCGAATTTTTTGCGGGACAGGAAGAAATGATCCGTACCCCACATTCTCCCCTTGAAGTTGCCGCCGTGACCCATCCCGGCATGGCTGGCAGGCAGAATGAAGACCGCTTCGCCGTCTCGTCCTACCGTGTCAGCGAGACCGACGCTACCCCGTCGGTCTTTGCCATCGTCTCGGACGGGATCGGGGGACGTCGCGCCGGGGAGGTGGCAGCCGAGATGGCAGTTGAGACCATCAGCCACATGGTGGCCCAATCCGACCTCCGTCATCCGCTGGCTGTTCTCGATCATGCCATCCAGATCACCAGCGATGCGATCGCCTCGAAAGCCGTGGACGATACCCAGCGTCTGGGGATGGGCACAACCTGCGCCTGCGCCTGGGTCATTGGCAGCCAGTTGTTCATTGCTTCAGTGGGAGATTCGCGCGTCTACCTATTGCGCAACGGCAGCCTCATGCAGTTGACAGTGGACCACACCTGGGTGCAGGAGGCGGTGGATAAAGGTATCCTGGATCCGGTGGATGTGCGCAACCACCCGAACGCGCATGTCATCCGCCGCTATCTGGGTTCCTCCAAAACACCCCAGGCCGATACCCGCCTGCGCCTGGCGAAGGACGAGTCCGATACTCAGGCGCGCTCACACCAGGGACTGCGCCTGCTCCCCGGCGACCTGCTCCTGCTGTGTACCGATGGCCTGAGCGACGTGGTCGAAGACGCCGATATCGAACCGGCGGTGCGTGGCCGTGACCTCAAGTCTGCCGCGCAGGCGCTGGTGGATCTGGCCTGTGCCCGCCAGGGAAATGACAACATCACCGTGGTTCTCATGCTCGTGCCTTGGCAAGTTGTGCCGAAAAAGAAAAGTACTTTTTGGCGTTGGGCGTTGTTGGGGTTGGCGCTTCTTACCCTGCTCGCGCTGGTCATTGCCCTGGCAACCTGGGCGGCTTTTAATTTCATCCTTCCACCCTCCGCCACCTTAACACCGCTCCCATGATCCTTAAAAAGTAAAACTCACCTCTTGTAAATTACCCATAATGGCGTATACTCCAAACCGCAAAAATCTTACGAGATAGTCCCGTTCCCAGTACGGGACCAAGAGGCGAATACATGATTGCTCCGTTGAAAGAAAAGGAAAACGATAAACCTCCCAGTTTAGCCCCGCGCCCGGCGCATCCGTGGCGGGTGGCCGTGCTCGCTAACATCAAGGAGCATGGAAAGTCCCTCCCAGCGGATGTACCTCCAGATGCCGGCGCGGACTACGATTATATCGAAACCATAGACCAGATTCGGGCTGCCATCGAAACAGATGGCCACAAGACCGTTTTTATCCAGGCCGATCGAGACCTGCCTTTTAAATTGAAGGAAGCCCGGCCTGATATCTGTTTCAATATTGCCGAAGGATTGGGGGGTGACGCACGTGAAGCCCAGGTTCCAGCCCTGTTGGAAATGCTCAAGATCCCATATACCGGTTCCCGCGTTCTGACCAGCGCCATCTCGTTGGACAAAACGCTGACCAAGCGCATCTGGCGTGACCGCCGCCTGCCGGTTGCACCCTTCCAGGAATTTACCTTTGGCGACGAACCCCTGCGCCCTGAAATGCACTTCCCGCTCTTCGTCAAGCCTGCCCGCGAGGGCACCGGCATGGGCGTGGACGAAAAAGCCATTGTCAACACCGAGGCCGAACTGCGCGAGCGCGCCGACTATGTCATCCGCCTCTACCATCAACCCGCCCTGATCGAGACCTTTTTACCGGGCCGCGAGTTCACAGTGGGGATCATGGGCCGCTTCGACACTGTTCTCTACTCCCGCCATCCTGAATGGTATGAAAAAGACGGCTTCCTGCGCCTGCCTGTTCTGGAGCTGGACAGCAGCCGCTCTATCACGCCGGGAATTTATGGCTTGGAAGCCAAGGCTCAATCGGTCGGCTCGGAAGGCGCCCCTGGCTACCTCTGCCCAGCCCCGGTTGACCCTGAACTGACTAAAAAACTACATCGCCTGGCCTGGCGGGCGCACGTGGTCCTAGGTGCACTGGATATTTCCCGCACCGACATCCGTCTCGATGGCGACGGCCAGCCGCGCCTGCTGGAGATCAATACGCTGCCCGGCCTGACCCCCAACTACAGCGACTTGTGCTTGCAATGCAACGCCCAGGGGATATCCTATGCGGATTTGATCCTGGAGATTCTCTACCTGGGTGCTTCCCGCTTTAACATGCTCACGCCGCGCGATATTCCTCTGCCTCAGAAGAAGAAGACCGGCCCGCTGAACGGGGCTGTCAAAGTAACGAACGGGAAACAACCGGTGGTGGCGCCTTTAGCGGGTTAAAGGACCCTCATCTCGGAGAACGCACAAGATCATCCCTTCCCTGAATTGGGCGGCAGCCAAAAACTGTCGCCCAATATTTTTCATTATGGTATAATTCGCCCGCCTTACGGAGAGGTCGCGTAGCTGGCTTAGCGCGCACGCTTGGAAAGCGTGTAACCCACAAGGTTCGCGGGTTCGAATCCCGCCCTCTCCGCCAAAAAGAGCTTCCCGCCATGATCTCGCGGGAAGTTTCTCTGTCCATGGGCTTAAAAATGCTTTTGCGATCAGCAAATCCCTTCGATAATCATCTCGTGATATACTCGGGGCTGCGATGAACCATACTCGTCTCTCCCGCCCGCTCATCATTATTCCGTTCATCCTGGTTGCTGGTACTTTCTTTGTCGGGACCCTGCGTTCCTTCACTCCCGCCTTCGCCTTGGCTAATGCAACCCCCACCTTCACCCTCACTGCCACCCCTACGATCACACTGGTTTTGACGAAAGCCTCCACGTTGCCGGCTGAACCCGCAAATGGAACCTTGAGCCCCACGCCGACCGCCACAGGCACTGCCGAGGCGGAGAGCGAACGGGTCTTCACCCCCACTCCTGCACCCTTACCGGAATTCATCACCGATATGACCGGGATCATTACCTTGGCCGTTCTGATGGTAGTGGTGATCCTGGTTGGCGTGGCCTGGGGCGGGCGCCTCCCTCACAAGAAACAAACACCGAAAAAGTGATCCTTTCGGATTTTCACCTATTGACAATCTCCCACTTCGGCATATAATCACGCCCAATACTTGAAAGACGCTGAAGAGGACGAGTAAACCTTATACGGCGGTTCAGAGAGCAGGCGGTAATTGGTGAAAGTCCTGCCCGCACGATGGTGTTGAATGGACCTCAGAGTCGCAGGACGAAAGGCGCAAGCCGAGTAATCCGGGCCGGAAGCCGCAGCCGTTATCCAGCGGAGTCACTTAGCAGCCCATACACCGGTTGACTAGCTGATTGAATGAGTGAGGCTGGCTTTCCCTGTGCATCATGCAGGGAATTATTTATAAGTCCCGCACAGCGGGATAAGTCAACCTAATTCGGGTGGCACCACGGACCTTGCGTTCGTCCCGTTCCAGGGACGAACGCGTTTGTATTTAAATCACACCTCAACCCTTTCCTCGGAGGAGAGGCGCGGGTGATGGAGAAAAGGAGAGAATAATGGAAACAACAGCCAGGATGAACAACGTTCTAACTGAAACCCTGCCTGAACAGAGAGAATCCTTCCCTTTGCAGGAACAGGCTTTGGTTTTGGTGAGCACCGCCCCGGGGCGGCCTGCCGCAGAGATCCTTGCCGAACGCCTCGCCGAGGCCGGGTTCACCGCGCCGGTCTTTATTCCTTAAGGAGGTTTGCCATGTCCTTCCTTATATTTCACCCACCTTGAAGGTTATCTCCTTTCGACGCACAAACGCCAAATTTCGACTGTCCATTTATAAACATAAAAGGAGAACCTCATGTCTGACCAGACCCGCTTTACCCTCAATGAAACCGACCTGCCAAAAAATTGGTACAACGTGATGGCCGATAGCCCTGTCCCGCCCACCGCGGTGTTGAACCCGATTACCAGGGAGCCGATCACGCCCGAGTTCCTCTCCGTGCTGTTCCCAATGGAGATCATCCGCCAGGAAGTCAGCACCGAACGCTACATCCAGATCCCGGAGGAAGTGCGCGAGATCTACAAACTCTACCGCCCCACCCCGCTCGTGCGCGCCCGCCGTTTGGAAAAAGCCCTTGGCACTCCCGCCCACATTTACTTCAAGAACGAGTCCGTCTCGCCGGTCGGCAGCCACAAACCGAACACGGCCATCCCCCAGGCTTTTTACAACAAGGCTGCCGGGACGAAAGCCATGACCACCGAGACCGGCGCCGGTCAGTGGGGCGCTTCACTGGCCATGGCGTGCAACTTCTTCGGCATCGACCTGGAAGTGTACATGGTCAAAATATCTTACAATCAAAAGCCCTACCGGCGCATCTTCATGCAGACCTATGGGGCGCAGGTTTTTGCCAGCCCGTCGGAGCGTACGGATTATGGGCGCTCCTTGCTTGCTCGCGACCCCGGGAACAATGGTTCCCTCGGCATCGCTATTTCGGAGGCGGTGGAAGTGGCCGCCGCTTCTGGCGGGGCGAAGAAATACAGCCTCGGCTCGGTCTTGAACCACGTGCTGATGCACCAGACGGTCATCGGCGAGGAGGCCATCAAGCAGATGGACCTGGCCGGCGAATACCCCGACGTGGTCATCGGCTGCGTGGGCGGCGGTTCGAACTTCGCCGGGATCGCCTATCCGTTCCTGCGTCAGAATCTGAAGGACGGGCAGCGTACGCGCCTGCTGGCCGTCGAGCCGACTGCCACTCCTTCATTAACGAAGGGTACCTACGCCTTTGACTATGGCGATACCGCCCAGATGGCCCCCATCGTCAAGATGCACACCCTCGGTCACACCTTCATGCCGGCTGGCATCCATGCCGGCGGTCTGCGCTATCACGGCATGGCCCCCAGTGTTTCAGCGTTGTACCATGCCGGCTACATCGAGGCAGTCGCCGTACCCCAGGTCGGGACCTTTGATGCCGCCCTGCAGTTCACCAGGGCCGAAGGGATCCTCCCGGCGCCCGAATCTGCCCACGCCATTCGCGTGGCGATCGACGAAGCCCTGGATGCCAAGGCCAAAGGCGAGAAGCGCGTCATCCTCTTCAACCTGTCTGGTCATGGGCACTTTGACATGACCGCCTACCAGTCTTACCTGAATGGCGAACTGGTGGATTATGAGTATCCCGCTCACGCCATCGAAGAAGCCATGAAAGACTTGCCGCATGTGGCGGTGGATGTCTGAGGATAGAAGAACTGCCCGCCACTTTTTATGTGGCGGGCAGTTTCATTTAGATCCAGTGTCAGAACGTCATGCCATGTGCGGCAGCTGAACACCGAGCTGGGCCAGGACACCCATGACTCCACCGCCCGGTACAGCCGCTGACTCGATCCGGCTGATCTTCCCATCTTTTACAGTGAATGTCATTCCCTCCTGCGGCAGGGAAACATGCTTTCCAGAGGCCGGTACCTTAGGGAAACCCGGCATGGGCAGGTTCAATTCGCGCGTCTGCGTCCAGGTGATCTGGAACGTGGCAGTCACTTTGTCGCCATCCTGTTTGAAATCTTTTCCATTGAATTTCCAGTCTGGCATGGCAGCCACCATCGCGGTTTGAATGCCGATGAATTCGCGTTTGCCGACCGGTTCCGGCACCGGCCCGGCGAATACCAGATCGTCTGCAAGATACTCTGCAAATTTACCGGGCTGGCCTGCTTCAGAGGTTGCAAATCCGGCTTTAACGAGATCG
Organism: uncultured Anaerolineales bacterium; assembly: GCA_903884265.1. Classification (GTDB taxonomy): domain Bacteria; phylum Chloroflexota; class Anaerolineae; order Anaerolineales; family Villigracilaceae; genus UBA877. The sequence goes on from CAISEG010000148.1 coordinate 6,783, forward strand.
ATTGCGTTCATACTTGAAAACTCCTTTCGGAAATGAGAAAATTAAGGGGATTAAATAAAGATTATATCATATTATTTAGATATAAATAGTCTTATATAACCACTTACATAGGTACTAAAGTACTACCCTTTTTGACCCCATCCCCAAAAAGACCCCAGGTGGATAAAATGCCAGAACATATGTACGAATTCCGCCCTGTGGTAGAATACAGTGCTGTACGCTCGAAAAATTACTTGAATTAATAAGAAGTATCAATGTCAATACAAACTGAACAAGGTAAACTCCCCCCGCCTCCGGGCCTGCTCGCCTCACTGATGGCGGGATTTGATTCTGTCGCCAGCCACATCGCGGTCATCCTGCCGCCGGTGTTGCTTGACCTGTTCCTGTGGCTCGGCCCGCACCTGCGCCTGAAAGCCTTCCTCCAGCCCATCATTGACAGCCTGCCTTCGCTGGCGAAAACTTTCCCCTCCACTCTCCCCGACCCCGCCACCGTTCAGACCGCCTGGACTGAAATCGCCGATCATTTAAACTTGTTTGGCCTCCTGCGCACCTTCCCGGTCGGCTCCACCAGCCTGTTGAGCTTCATCATGCCCGGGCAAAACCCGTATGGGCTCGCGGCCGGCCTGGATGCCGGTTCCTTCATCGGGATCCTGGGCTGGTTGCTCCTGCTGGTCTTCCTGGGCTGGATCATTGGCGCCTTTTACTATTATTGGGTTGC
>CAISEG010000149.1 GCA_903884265.1 uncultured Anaerolineales bacterium
CCCAGGTGTCTGACTTTTCTGATCCGTGGACATACAGCCGTTTTACTTTATGCGGTTCATACCCTTCTGTAAGCAAATCGGTAAAGATGAGACGTGTCTCGGAGGAAGGGAAGACCGCATACAGGGCGGCCTGAGCGGCAGCGCGGTGGTCGGGGTGGTTGATGTAGCCATTACCGTAAAACACGCCTTGCGGGTCACCAGTAACGACCGCCTCGGGTTTGTAGCTGCGGATAAGACGCGTCAGGTCTCGGCGTAAGTTTAGGGTCGGTTCCAGTTCTCCGTCCGGGTAATGCAGGAAAACCGTCTCCTTAATACCGAGTTCAAGGCAGGCACTGGTCTGCTCAATCTCGCGGAGGCGGGCAAGTTCCGGCTTGTAGCCTTCATTCCGGGAAAATTCGTTCGACCCAGCCTCACCGCTGGTGACGATGACAGAGACCACCTCGCAACCAGCCTGAGCCCAAGTAGCCAGAGTCCCGGCAACAGTGAATTCCTGGTCATCAGGATGGGCGTGAATGGACATTGCTCGTTTAGGGGTATATTCTTTTTCACTCATGGGGTTAATTGTATCTGATTCTAAATCTTTTTTACCCCGGCTCCATCAACGGCCTGGCAGAGATAAACCTCAGGTTTGAGACCGGTTTTATGCTTGTAATCAAGAGCCAATTGGCGGGCAAAGGTTTTGGCCGATCGCCTATCCACCAGGTTGACCGTGCACCCGCCGAAGCCACCTCCGGTGAGACGAGCCCCGTAACAGCCGGGCAGAGACTGGGCCACTGAGACCATAACGTCAAGTTCCGGACATGAAACCTCGTAAAGATCTCGCAAGCTGGTATGACAGCAATTCATCAATTCCCCAAAGTGGACGGCATCGTTATTTTCGAGGAATACAACCGCCAACTCAGTGCGGGCTATTTCCTCGACAATGTGCTGTGCTCGCCTGGCCGCAATTTCTGGCAAGCGGTTGGAGAAGCGTTGAAATTGCTCCACGCTCACGTCCCGCAGAGCCCGGATCCCAGGAATAAAGCCCTGTAGAATCCGTACGGCTTCTTCACAGGAAGCGTGACGGTCGTTATAAGCGCTACCTGTCAAAGATCTGCGGACGGATGTATCTGCAATAACAAGGATGGTATTTTCCGGCAGGGACACCGCCCGCCAATCGAGCGACCGGCAATCGAGGTATAAAAGGCGGTCTTTTACTCCACAAGCCGAAGCGAACTGATCCATGATCCCACAGTTCAGACCAACATACTGGGTCTCAGCCTGTAAGCCAATCTTTGCGAGTCGCATGGGGGGGATGGTCCAACCACCCAGTTCCTCCCAGGCGACGCCAAAGGCCATCTCGACCGAGGCCGAGGAACTCAGCCCGGCACCGCGGGGCACATCTGATGCAAAGACGGCTTGTATGCCAGGTGTGTCCAGACCCTCAGTGTTCAGGCTCCACATCATTCCGGCTGGGTAGCGTGCCCAATGGGCGAGGGCGGCGCGGTTTGAATTCTGCCGATCAAGAATGGATTGACGGTCAAAGGAGGTTTCATCGGCCATGTCGAGCGCAAGGATCGTGGAGTTTGGCGATCCTGATTTTCGAAAAGCAATCATACTAACCCGGTCGATCGCAGCCGGCAGGACGAACCCATCGTTGTAGTCCACATGCTCGCCGAGTAAGTTGACCCGCCCAGGTGCGCGTGCTATGAACTCAGGGGTTGCGTCGAAACGCTTGTGGTAGGCTGCAATAACACGTTGTTGGAGGTCCATGTTCAAATCTCGAAACAGAGATGCTTCATGAAGAGCGGTGTGAAATCTTTTTGTGAGGTCAGTTCCACATAGTCAATCTGCCTGGCAATTGTTTCAGCTTCAATTCGTTTGTTCACTGAGATAAGCATTTGTTTTGCACCTATTCCTGCTGCGGTGCCCACCTGCTGAAAGCATTTCAGTGGGAGGGGCGGGAACATCCCTGTACGCACAGCCGAACGAAGGTCCAGGTAGGTGCCGAAGGCGCCAGCCACGATAAATTCGTCCAAGTCTGTGTAGGTCAGTCCGGAGTTTTGCAGAAGGATTTCCAAGCCGACCCGGATGGCGGATTTTGCCAGCTGGATCTCGTGGATATCTTTGCGGGTAACAACCAGGTCCCGCCCCAGGCCCGTCTGGGCGGCAGGAACAAGCACAATCTCAGACCCAGTGATGGCCTTTAATACACCGGTAGGTTTGATCAGTTTGCCATCCTGTAACGCTGCGACCACATCCAAAATTCCGGAGCCGCAAATGCCCACCGGTGGGAGGTCCCCGATGCTTTGCCACAGGATAATTCCCTCGGACCAGCGGGCGCGCTCGATGGCTCCAGGCGAAGCCCGCATCCCCTCGTGGATGTGTGCGCCTTCGAAGGCGGGACCAGAGGCACACGAGCAGCAGGTGACTTTACCATTTGACACCACGCTGATCTCGGTGTTGGTACCGATATCAATGGCAAGGATGTTAAGTGGGGATGCCCAAGCTTCAGTTGCCAGAAGCATGGCGATGTGATCAGCTCCCACATAACCTGCCACGACCGGGGGCAGGTAGACATTCGCACCAGAGCCGAGAATCAATCCAAGACTGCTGGCGGGAATATTTAAAGGACTGGTGATAGCGGGGGTGAATGGGGCGTGGCCAAGCTGCTCCACAGGAAGCCCGACGAACAGGTGGTGCATAACCGTGTTGCCGACCAGCACAGCGTCCAGGATTGAATCGGGAGAAACGCTCGCAGAGGCGCACATCTCCAGCAGCATATTATTCAGCGTCTCCACGAGAACTTTCTGGAGATTTCCCGCCCCATCCGGTTCACGCCCGGCATAGGCGATCCGACTAATGACGTCCTCACCAAAGGCGATTTGTGGATTCATCGCCCCCGCTTTGGCTACCGTCTTACCGGTTTCAAGCCGGACGAGATAGGCAGCCAGCTTTGTTGTTCCAATATCCACAGCCAAGCCATATGCACCAGGAGTATATACTGCTGGTTTGACAACTATATCGGTCTCGACCCCTTCCACCTGCAGGCGTTGGGCACTGGTAAGAGACTCGGGCGGGAGGTCGAGTTTTACATTGCTAAGCGGCTCAGCCTGACAGGCCAGACGGAACCCAGCCGCAAGATCACCTTTGCTCAAGGCAGATTGCTCGACCAGCGTGGGGGGTGTCAACGTCCCGGCTGCCAGACGAACACGGCACTCTTCGCAAGTTCCTGCGCCTCCACAAACAGAAGCCAATCCCACCCCAGCAGCCTGGGCTGCGTCCAGAAGAGTCTGCCCGGGGAGGGCTGCTCCGCGCCGGCCAAGCGGTTCAAAGTCAATACGGAAGGTTTCAGACATGCCGGTAGGAACACTTTTCCGAGAGACTGCAAAGTACGCATAATTTGGTCTGGGCCATTTCCGGCCCGAGGCCTACCACGAAAGAGAGCGATTTCTTCGGGACCATCATCCCGCCCGTGGTAAGCGTGATCCCCGCCTGGGATGGGTCGACCAGGGAGAAAACCTGAGGCTGGCCCACTTCAACCGGCCAATCCGGTTCGCCAGGACTCAGCGGGGCGGACGTGGTCAGACCGCACCGTTGCGCCTGTTCGCGGATGCGGGCACAGACCTGTTGGGTGACCGCCTCGACTGCTGCGTTCCCCAGCCCATCAAGCGCCAAGGTTAAAATAGTATCATCAAGAGATGAAGCGTATTTTTCCAATTCGGAGCCGATGGTGCAAACAACTGCGGTGACCGATTCCGCCCCGGCCAAGTGGTGGGCAACCAGTGGACCGGTCACCTTCTTATTATCTGTCAGCAGTACCTGTTCGTGACGATGTTCGGCGACTTTGATCGTTTGAATGACTGCGACTGGGTGGAGTTTATTAAATCCATCGGACAGGGCAGAGCAAGCAGCTTTCAACAAGGCCGGTTTTCTGGTGTGTACAATCTCCGGGTCTGCGCCTTC
>CAISEG010000150.1 GCA_903884265.1 uncultured Anaerolineales bacterium
AGGGCAGTTGTCTTCATCCGATTGGCCGCATAGAGTAATTCTGGTGCAGGAGTAATGGTGATGAGAGGAGTCTCACCGAGTAACTCTTCTATTTGGGACATATTCAGCTGTGTATCCGAGCGGATGCGGTTGACAACTACCGCATGGACTTTTTGCTTGCTTCCTGCCATCTCGGCGATATCCGCCATGAGAGCCTTGGAGTGAATGACTGAATTTGTGACCGGTTCCACCAGGACCAGGATGTAATTGCAGGCTGGTATCAATTTCTGGGTTAACGGGGTGAGGCCAGATCCCAGGTCCAGCACTAGATATGGAGCCAGATAGCTCAGACGGTTGACCAATGTTTCCAATGGCTCCAGAGCAGTCACCAATAAGCCATCCTTCGGCATGACTGAACCAAAAAGCAGGTGCAACCCAGTCGCGTGGGAAAAGACTTTTTCTTTAACTTTCTGGCGGGTAAGTTCTGATGAATTGAGCGCCAGAAGTTCGGAAAGAGCTTTTGGATCGGCTTCGCCCATATCAGGGCCGAGAGTACCCATCCCCGGGCGCAATTCTGCAACAATGACTTCAGCCTTGAATGTCAGGCGAAGTGCATCACCCAGGTTAACTGCTGTCGTCGTTACCCCCTGGCCACCATGAGGAGCCAGGATACCGATCGTGAATGCCCGCAACTCGGATGGAGGGGGAATGGTCGGTTTTCCTTTTCTGGAGCGGGCGAGAAGAGCTTTGACGTGTGCACTTAATTCATTGGGATGGGTCGGTTTGGTCAGGTAATCGTCTGCTCCAGCTTCAAAGCCGGTTACTTTATCATCCAATTGGGTTTTTGCAGTGAACATCAGTATGGGAATCAAGGCTGTCGTTTGATTGGCGCGCAGGCGCTTGGCTACTTCGTAACCATCCAGCTCGGGCATCATGATATCCAGCAAGATAAGGTCGGGATTTTCAGTTTCAGCCTGGATTAAGCCACGTTCACCGTCGTTAGCGGCGACAATCTCGTACCCCTGTTTTTGGAGCATGAGTCCCACTAACTTCAGAGTATCAAGATCATCATCAATGATCAATATTTTATCAGCCATGGTTCATCCCTTCTGTCACTGAATAAAGTCTAGCATAAAGCGAATGGAGTGGCAAGATGGACACGGGGCGAGGTTCGGTTTCTCATGTTCACCGCCTGAGCCTCAAGTTGAATGATAGAGGCGATGTTTTATGATGTAATTATAAACCACTGTTGGAAGGAAGTAGCGGAAAGGACGACCCTGTGCGGCACGTAGACGTATTTCATGTGCAGAAATATCAAGCAAAGGTGCATTCACAAAGCGGACTTTGACTTTCACGCCTGGGATTTTCTTTTCCAAAGCGGAAAGGTCAATCGTATCACCGGGGCGGTGCATTACACCGATGGATTGGAGGGCGGCGACAAGTTCTCCGCATCTGTGCCAAAGCGGCAGATCCCGTAGAGAATCACCACCCATCAAATAGACAAGGGAGGCATCCGGATACAGGTCAGAAAGGGCGTTTACAGTATCGAGCGCGTAATGTGGACCAGGACGGTCCATCTCTATCGTCGAGAGTTC
>CAISEG010000151.1 GCA_903884265.1 uncultured Anaerolineales bacterium
GTCTTGTCTATTACCATTCTACAGGTACTGTCGCCACGCGCAATACATTTTTTCTCTTCAACAAAGAAGTATCTGCCCCCGCTGACCCAGAAATAAGCCTCCTGCAAAAACCCAACTGCCAGGACACAACAGGGGTCATCCGCCAATCTCTCCCAACACAGCGGGCAGCGCTCGATATGCCAGGTTATATGTTTTTTATCCACTTCGAGACGGACGGTATGGTCGGTGAACTGGTTGAACAGACGCACAAGCGCTTCACTCCCGACCTCTAGCCGGTTGGGTAAAGGTAATAGGCGAAAGGCCAGGTCGGTTATTCCAAGTTCGGAGCCATATTCGCGCAAGCCGTATTTCAGACAGGCGCGCCCCACACGCTGAGTCAGACCCCGACCAGCGCGAGGTCCATAATCGCTTTCAAGGGCGGTCTGAAGTCGGCTGATGTCTCTAATAGAGAATTTCAAGTCTTCGCTGTGATCAGGTTGCCCATCAATCTGGATTGGAAAATGAGCAAGATACGATATTGTATTTAGCTCTTTTTGTCCGAGGATCTCTTCCATCGCCAGCGATACAACCCGCCCTATGCGGTTGGGGTAGAAATAAACCGGCTCAGATATCATGCGTTTGGCTTGCCCTTGTTAAGAAAATCCTTGAGTGTGTGCATGGACGGGTCCGGGCCGTCAAGCATCATGAACTGATCAACCAGACTCACAAAATCCTGAACGAAAAAACTTTTACGCTTTTTACCTGATTTGCCAAACCCCCAAAAGTCCACAGCAAAGGTGCGACGGTACCCACCCAGGGATGCCATCCTTTCCTGCCAGAGTCCCCAAGAACCCAGCATCCGTGCAAAAGGATCACCCGCCGTCCCTGCCCAGATACTTTATATTGGACACCAACCTGGTCGGTAGCCATGGACGACACGGCAGATAAAATACAAGGGAGAGGTTATTTCTCTCCATTCTCCATTTCTGAAAGGATGCTGTAAAGCAATTCAAGCAGAATTGCTTTAACCGAATCTCGATTGGTTGCAATACAAGAGACCAGTCTGATCTTGGGATCGAGGCGCAGGACATGACGCATATCTTCAATATCCCAGGCTTCCTTCTTATCCTGTTTATTGGCAGCCACCACATACGGAGTCGGCGCGTAAGCATGAAAGGTCTCCAGGATGGATCGAGCCTCACGGAAGGTTTCTGGGCGGGTGCTATCAACCATGACAATAAAACCCAGCATACCCTCAGAGAGAATCTCCCACATAAAGTCAAATCGCCGCTGACCTGGTGTGCCAAATAAGTACAATACCAGGTCATCGTCGACAGTGATGCGGCCGAAATCCATTGCAACCGTGGTCGCTTGTTTTACTGACTTTTCAGCAGCCGAAGAAACCTTGCGCTCTGTGGAAACTACATCAATCTCGCTGACCGAGCGAATGAACTCAGTTTTTCCTGCGTTAAATGGACCCGTAATAACCATTTTAACCGTTTGCATTATAACAATCCTCTTAAAAAATCAGAGAGAACGAATTCTAGCAATAAGACGATTGACCAACGATTTCTGCTCTTCTTTATCTTCCGAGGGGAAGACACGCACTGTGGTATCCGGCACCGTTGCACCTTCGAGCCGGGTTATCTGAGCTAAGCCGGCTTGAAGCAGACCATATACGATTCGCCGGATCTCCAAATCATTCATTTTGGTGGTGTTGGCAATTTGCCGGATCGTATTACGTGGGTTGATATAAGAAACAACCCGCCATTCCTCAACGCTTAAATTGACATTCCGCAGATTGGTTCCGGGACGGTCCGTGAACTTGAGGGCCATATCCAGGCTGGGAATTTCATCCTGCAACTGATCCCACTCGCGCATCTGACGAGAGCCTTCGATAATCAAGTTTTCAAGATCCAGGCGGACGCTGATCCGGTCGTCGGGTGGGAGTGAGTCGTTATCGAAGTGGAAAAAACCCTCCACCCAGGTAAACAACCGCTGAATGATATCTGTAAAATGCTGCTGGAGATTGTTCAGGATATCTTCCTGCGAAAGGTAACCGGCATTGATGAGCAATAAACCAAGTTCCTTGTCTGAGATATTGGTAGCATGTTGTTGAATTGATCTAAACTGACCTGAGGAAAGTTTCTTGGCTTTATGTAAAACAAAAGCCAGACTGCTATCTTCCTGGTTTATTTGGGCATACGCCAATTTACCATCACGGAAGGCAATCTGGGCTATTTCGCTGGGTCCTTCAACGACAAGAGTCCCGGTTTTATTTGCCAGGTAAATGAGGTTTAATAATTGTGTAATAGTGAAGTCGCGCAGGTTGCCGCGCAGAGCCATGCTGAGCCTCAAAAGATATCTGTTTTGGGATTAAGAATGTGAAATGATTATACATGTAAGGTTGTCATGCGTCAAAGGGTCGAATCTATCGAAACTCCATGAACCAATAGAGGCTCGAATCAGTATTCAAAAGTGCACCGATTTGGTCAGGAAGCAGTATAATTTTTAATGATCTTTAAGGAGTTGAGCCTATGTTAAAGATTTCGATTGTCTATTGTACGGTTTGACACTACACCGACCGGGCCGTGAGCCTGGCAAACGAGCTGCTCGGAAACTTCGAGCCAGAGATCGAGAGTATTACACTCATCCCATCTGCGGGAGGCCGGTACGAAGTCACCGTGAATGATAAGCTGGTATACTCCAAACTCCAGACCGGACGACACGTCAATCCAGGGGAAGTGATGGAACTGGTGAAGGCGCTCCTAAAGGATTAACGACTTCGGTCCAATATATTCTGCTTTTCGCGAGGCAACTATGGCTAAAAAAGGTCGTGTCTTTTCCGGCATCCGCCCCACCGGGCGTGCCCACTTGGGCAACTACCTGGGCGCGTTCAAAAACTATGTCGCTTTGCAAGACGATTACGAGTGCGTCTATTGCATCGTGGATCTGCACGCCCTGACCACCGTCGAGGACACTCTTGACCTGAAACAAAATACCTATGACCTGGCCATCGACCTGCTCGCGGTTGGCATCCGCCCGGAGGAGACCATTCTCTTCGTCCAGTCACATGTTCCACAAGTAACTGAACTGCACACCATCCTTTCAATGGTGACACCGCTCGGTAAATTAACTGACTTGCCGACCTTCAAGGAAAAGGTACGCCAAAACCCAAACAACGTCAATTATGGATTGGTGGGCTATCCGGTGCTGATGAGCGCAGATATCGCTCTGTATAAAACAGACCTCGTACCGGTGGGAATTGATCAAGCCCCCCACTTGGAATTTGCACGCGAGACCGTCCGTTCGTTTAATTATCGCTACAAGACCAACGTGCTTATCGAACCGCAAATGAAAGCCGCTGAGGTGCAAAAAGTACTTGGCATAGACGGCAGAGAGAAAATGGGTAAGAGCCTGAACAACCACATCGAACTGGCTGCCACACCAGAGGAAACCCGCCAGCGAGTCATGATGATGGTTACCGACCCGCAACGCATAAAACGCACCGACCCCGGTAATCCAGATGTGTGCAATGTCTTCACGCTCCACAAAGCTTTTACCTCCAAAGAAGACGTTGAAATGATCAACATTGAATGTCGCCGGGCAGGCATTGGCTGCGTGGACTGCAAGAAACGCTTTGCCGAGAGCGTGAACAATACTCTCGAACCTTTCCGCGCCAAGCGAGCTGAGATCGAAGCGCAGCCAGCCCTGGTACCGGCTGTGCTTGCCGACGGCGCTGCCCGCGCCCGGGCCATTGCCGAAAAGACAATGCTGGAAGTCCGGGCAGCAGTGCAATTGCCGTAGCCTCCTGGATTAATAATTTGACACCCCCCCGCTGGAAAATATGCGCGCCCTGATCCAGAGAGTCATATCCGGAAAAGTCACCGTGGCTGGGAAGCCCGTGGCTGAAATCAGGCATGGACTGGTGGTCCTGCTTGGTATTGGACAGGGGGATACGGAAGAACAGGCCAAATTCCTGGCAGAAAAAATAGCAACGCTCCGTATCTTTGAGGATTCTGCCAGTAAATTCAACTTATCCCTTTTGGATGTAAGGGGATCGGCAATTGTTGTCTCACAATTCACTCTCTACGGTGATACCCGTAAAGGGCGCCGTCCGTCCTTTTCAGAGGCAGCCCGACCTGAACTTGCTAAACCACTCGTAGAAAAATTCGCTGAATTTCTGCGCGCTCAGGGTGTTCCGTCACAGACCGGTATCTTCGGTGCCCATATGGTGGTCGAGATCGAAAATGATGGCCCGGTGACGATTTGGCTGGAAAAATAGCCATTATCCGCTTACAAATGGCAACCTTCCGCTTGACGATATAGAAAGGTTGTGCTAGTATCACCCCAGAAACCATCAAAGGAACGCCGTTTGGAGGAGGAAACCATGTACAAGAAATTATCGTTGATCTTCATATTTTGTTTGGCAGCAATGCTATTGCTCGTTTCCTGTCATCGTGCAGCGTCTCAACCGATATTGCCAGCCCTGGCTACACCGACTGCAAAAGGCGCTATCTCCACGGTGCAACAAGCGACCGGAATTGGATCGATACAAATGATCGGTACCACACAAATGATCCAGACGATGACAGCCATGGCACAAACAAGTATTCCTGTA
>CAISEG010000152.1 GCA_903884265.1 uncultured Anaerolineales bacterium
AACGGAGGCAGCAAATATGAGCGTTCAGAATATTCGTATGGCGCAATCGTGTGCAACGGAGGCTCGCCAAGCGGTAGAGGAATTTCATGCAGCGGTGGTCCAGCCAAACATGGAGTTGGTGATTTTCTTTTGTTCCAGCGAATACGACCTTGATGAGCTGGTTGCGGAAATTAATCGCCTGTTTGCCGGGATTCAAGTGGTAGGCTGCACCACGGCTGGGGAAATCGGGCCAGCCGGTTACCATCAGCATAGCCTGTCGGGAGCGAGCTTTTCTACGGGCAGTTGCGTGGCCGTCAGTGGACTGCTGGATCGTTTGAGCCAGTTCGATATTGCTAGAGGACATGACTTTGCTCAAACCCTGTTACAGCGACTTGAAAGCAAAGCCCCGGACGCAGGCCCGGATAACAGTTTTGCACTGCTGCTGATTGACGGTTTGTCCATTCGTGAAGAGCCGGTGGCGCATGCGTTGCAGTATGCATTGGGCAAGATCACACTATTCGGCGGTTCGGCGGGTGACGATATGAAATTCGTCAAGACCTGTGTTTATAGCGATGGCCGCTTTCGTTCCGATAGCGCCGCACTGATCCTGATCAGCACTTCCTTGCCTTTCAGGATATTCAAGACCCAGCATTTTGTTTCCACCGATAAACGGCTGGTGGTCACGGATGCCGATCCCCTTAGACGCATCGTCAAGGAGATTAACGGGTTGCCTGCCGTTGAAGAATACGCCCGGCTGGTGGGCGTTGAAGTGCATGAGCTTAATCCCATGCGTTTCGCTGCTTCACCCGTCGTGGTGATGATAGATGGCACGGACTATGTGCGCTCCATTCAGAAAGCCAATCCCGATGGCAGCCTGACTTTCTTTTGCGCTATCGAGGAAGGTGTCGTGTTCAGGGTGGCACGAGGAGTTGGTCTGGTGAATAACATAGAGCAGACTTTCGATAATATTCGTGCGGAAATCGGGCCGCCCCAACTTGTCATTGGTTGCGACTGCATCCTGCGGAATCTGGAGGTTTCACAGGATGGTTTGAAAGATCGCGTCGGGGAGATTTTCCGGCGCAACAACACCATCGGTTTTAGTAGCTACGGCGAACAGTTCCACGGTGTACATGTCAACCAGACTCTCACCGGGATTGCCATCGGCTCGGACCCAGAATCAAGTATGGAGCCGCGCGATGCCTGACCAAGTGAAGCCGGTATCTGGTAAAAATGAACAGACCTTGCAGGCCGAGATTGAACGTCTAAACAAGACCATTCAGGCATTGATGAATCGCGCTGAACGTAACGCAAGCATTAAGGGGTCTGATTTCAACCTGTTTCAGACAGCAGTCACTCTTGAAGATCAGGTGCACCGCCGCACGGGGGAACTGGAGGCTGCACGGCTGGAAAACGAGAAAATTACCCGTGCTTTGCGTGAAAGCGAAAATCGTAACCGATTGCTCGTCGAAAACTCTCCCATGAGCATTCACGAGATAGGCATGGATGGCAGGATAATCTCCATGAACACGGCAGGTCTCCTCATGTTTGGACTCAAAGAGGAATGCGAGGCGAAAGGCTCTTTATATCTGGACGCAGTCAACGCTGACGACCGGGAACGCATAGGGAAATTGCTCGCCAAGGCATATGCTGGGGAGAGCAGCTACTTTGATTTCATGTCCAGCGGGCCGGGTGGGCAGATTTATAAATCGTGTTTTGTTCCCATAAAAAACAAGAATGGCGGTGTTGAAAAACTGATGGGAATAACGGAGGACATTACAGATCGCAAGCGAGCCGAGGAAGAACTTCGGAAGATCAACCGCCATCTTGAAGAAGCCACGGCGCGAGCGAATGACATGGCAGCTCAGGCAGCAATGGCCAACGCGGCCAAGAGCGAGTTCCTGGCCAATATGAGCCATGAGATCCGCACGCCCATGAACGGGGTGATCGGCATGATCGGCCTGTTGCTGGATACCGAACTTAACGACGAGCAGCGTAAGTACGCCGAGATCGTACGTGCCAGCGGCGAGTCTTTACTGGGGCTTCTCAACGACATCCTGGACTTCTCCAAGATCGAGGCGGGCAAACTGGAGATGGAGACGCTGGATTTTGACCTGCGCGCCCTGCTTGATGACTTCGCCGCCCTGCTGGTCCTGCGCGCCCACACCAAGGGGATCGAGTTCATCTGCGCCGCCGCGCCGGACATTCCGGCTTTCCTCTGCGGCGACCCTGGTCGCTTGCGCCAGATTCTCACCAACCTGACGGGAAACGCCGTGAAGTTTACCCACAAGGGCGAGATCGCCGTGCGGGCAGGCCTGGTGTCGGAAACCGAAACGGAGGCCGTGCTCCGCTTCTCCATCAAAGACACCGGCATCGGCATTCCGGCGGAGAAGCAGGAACTTCTGTTTCAGAAGTTCACTCAGGCGGATGCATCAACCACACGTCAGTAC
>CAISEG010000153.1 GCA_903884265.1 uncultured Anaerolineales bacterium
CTCATGATCGGCATTGGCCTGTTTCCCGCACTGATGGTTCCATGGGTCCAATCGGGGGTTCAGCATGTGCTCATCCTGCTGGGAGGTGTATAAGTGACTACCATCCTTCCCATCCTCCCTGAAGCCATGCTCCTGGCGGTGGCTGTGTTGATGCTCATTCTCGATCCTTTCCTTAAAAAAGAGGCCAACCAGCGTGCATTCCTGGGGTATTTTACAACCGCAGGGCTGCTTTTAATAATGACCCTTAGCCTGCTTTTCGCCCGACCAGCGGATCCGAGCCTCGTCTTTGGTGGGATGCTGCGTTTTGATCGACTTGGCTTCCTCTTCAAGATGTTCTTTGTCTTTTCGGCGGCAGTGACAGCCTTGTTCTTCATGGACACAGACAAGCTGAACCAGCGCGCTGAATCTTATCTGCTCCTGCTGGCAGCCACCATTGGCATGTGCCTGATGGCTTCGTCCGCAGACTTGGTGATGCTGTACCTGGCCATCGAGACGACATCCATCCCATTGTACCTATTGGCCGGTTTCCTGACCGGGGATGACAAATCCACCGAATCTGGCTTCAAATACCTGCTTTTTGGCGCATTGACTTCGGCGGTGCTGTTGTATGGATTCAGCCTTATCTACGGCTTTGCAGGTACGACCAGCCTGTATGATCTGAAGATCCACTTCAGCAATTTCGACCTGCTGGCAGTTGGCGTCACTTTCCTGGTGCTGGCTGGATTGGCATTCAAGGTGTCGCTGTTCCCCTTCCATTTCTGGGCTCCGGATGTGTACGAAGGCGCACCAACTCCGGTGGCGGGTTTTCTCTCGACAGCTTCGAAGGCAGCGGGTTTTGCCGTTATCCTGCGTTTACTCACAGCAGCCTTCCCAGCCATTTCGGCGAACTGGAGCTTAATCCTGGCCGTTCTGGCTGCGTTGACAATGACGGTCGGCAACCTGATCGCCCTGACGCAGAAGAACGTAAAACGTCTACTGGCATATTCATCCATTGCGCATGCAGGGTATGCGATGATCGGTGTGGTGGCATTCTCTCAATTGGGTGTCACCAGCACGGTCTTTTATCTGATCGCTTATATGCTGACGAATCTGCTCGCATTTGGGATCGTTGGGGTGGTTGGACGAGTGACCGGCTCTGAGGATGTGTCCGCTTATAACGGTTTGGGCCGGCGTAATTCGACCCTGGCGCTGGCAGCACTGGTGGCATTCCTGTCACTGGCTGGAATGCCGCCGTTTGGTGGTTTCGTGGCCAAGTTCTTTGTCTTCGCGGCGGCTGTTCAAACAGGGTGGATCTGGCTGGCTGTTGTGGGTGTACTGAATTCCATCTTCGGGTTGTACTACTACCTGAACATTTTAAAATATATATATCTGTACCGAATGGAGAAAGAAAACGAGGACCAGCACCCGGTGCCAGTATCCCGACCTGTTGCGATCGCGCTGGTCGTGTTAGTCATCGGAGTTCTCTTAATCGGCACAGTGTTCGGTCCGTGGTTTGGTCTTGCCAACCATGCCGCCCTCAACCTGTTCTAGACGGCATGAAAAGCCTCATGATATAATTCCGCCGCCATGGGACAGACTCACGGTAAAGGACAAGACGAATTCAAGACAGCGGTTACGATGACCGTGGTCTGGGTGGCTGGGCTAACCCTGGTTATTATCTTTGGAGCACTATTAGCGGGATTGTGGTTGGATAAGATTCTCAACAGCAAGCCTCTCTTAACGATCGTTTTTGTACTTGTTAGCATTCCGGTGACTCTTTTCCTGACATTCCGTGTCGTAAAAACCGCGACCGCACGGATTCAACCTGTAATCAAAAGAGGAGTCACCAAGGAGGAACCACAGCGTGGAGAAGACGACTGAGAAAACCCCCAAGCAAAATTGGTGGCGCTGGGGCACCAACCGCTGGATTATATTGGCGCTCATCATTCTTGGCCTTATCGGCGCGAAATACTATCCTCCAATCCGGCCTTTCGTGCAACTCCCAGCGGAACATTGGAGCGAAC
>CAISEG010000154.1 GCA_903884265.1 uncultured Anaerolineales bacterium
GCGGGTTCGCTCGGCTGCGTATTCAGGGTTGGCATAATAGTTTCCAAAACGCGTGGCGCGATAAGCATATACATCCAGCGAGGGCTCCCCCTCCACGATCCATTCTGCCATGAGTTTGCCGATGCCCCCAGCGCCGCCATAGCCATTGAGCGACATGCCCGCCGCCATCCACATTCCGCGCACACCCGCCACTGGTCCAAGCATGGGTTGGCAGTCCGGGGTGTAGGCGCCAGGATGGCAAACCAGGGTAATGATCCCGGCCTGTTCAATGAACGGAATGCGGCGGATGGCGCCTTCCAATAGTTGCTCAAAGCGGTCGTAGTCCGCTGGGAGGGTGGTCCCGCCGTGCTCCCAGGGCACACCATCGATCCAGCGGGCCAATGGATTTGGTTCGTAACCGCCGATCACCAGTCCACCAGCCTCCTGGCGCATATAAACCAGATTATCCGGGTCACGCAGGCAGGGTGTGGTTGTGGGGAATTCGTGACCAGCCACCGCTTTTAATGCGATATGTTGATGATCCACCGGCGTCGTGGGGATGTAGATACCTGCCATCGCCGCCACTTGGGGCGCCCACAGCCCGGCCGCGTTTACCACGATCTCAGTTTTTATCGGCCCTTTGTCGGTTAATACATTCTGGATCTTTCCCTTGGCAGACAGTTCGATCGCTGTTACGCGCGTGTTTGTGAGGACTTCCACGCCCATTTCCTTGGCAAACCTCACCATTGAAGTGGTTGTGGTGTACGGATCAAGTTGACCATCGCGTGGAAGATAGATTGCACCGTAAAGGTTTGCCTCGCTGATTTGCGGCATGATCTTCAAAGCTTCCGCAGGCGAGATGATGCCAGCCTCCATGCCGATCGCATTGGCGCGGCTGACGCTTCTTTCCATTTCCTTGAGTTGCTCCGGGGTCGAAGCCACGCGCAGGCTGCCAACGTGGTCGAAGAGACCCAGCCCGCTGTACAATTCGATGCTGTATTTTCGGAATTGCATCAGGGTTTGTGAGGTGGCAAACTGTGTCACCAACCCGGCAGCGTGCGAGGATTCTCCGCTGGCAATTTCTCCTTTTTCGCACAGGACAACCTCCGTCCAACCTAGCTTTGCCAGATGATAGGCAATGTTGGCTCCGACAATTCCTCCCCCAATAATGACGACGCGTGCCTGATCTTTCATCGTTCTATTCCACCTTTCTATGAATAAAATCAAAAAAACCGCTAGGCAGTTTCAGCCAGGTCAGGTTTTAATGGGACTCTTGGAGGCGATCAGACTCTCCACCGAGCAGGCGGAAAGGGTTTCAATGGCTGCTGGGTCGAATTCATCATCGGTGATGAATGTATCGATCTCTTCGATCGTGGCGATCTGGTAGGTGGAGACAACGCCCCACTTGCTCGAATCCGCAACGATAAAGATCTTTCCGTGAGTGCGTTCGATCATCTGCCTGACGACTTCTGCCTCAGCACCGGAAGGAACAGTACATCCATGAAGAAAACTGACACCATCCACACTCAGGATCGCCTTGTCGGCGTATATTTGGTGTAGATTCTCAACGGCGAAGCGACCCGCCACGGAATTGGAATGGGGTTGAAACTCCCCACCGATCAGGTGGTGCTTAAAACCTGCCTCTCCCACCTCGAGTGCTGCATAAACATTATTGCTGAATACGGTAATCCCCGCATTGGCACGGATATGACGGATCACCTGGGTCGTGGTCGAACCGCTGTTGATAAAAACAACATCATTGTCATCAATCAGCGAAGCCGCCAGCTCACCGATCGAACGTTTTTCTTCGGGATGCTTTTGTGCCCTCTGTAGATACTCGGGTTCCAGGGTCAGCCTTTGGCTGAGGATCGCCCCCCCGTGCGTGCGTTCTACAATGCCTTCGCGTTCCAACCATTCCAGATCCCGGCGCACCGTCGCTTCGGAAGTATCCAGCATGGAATACAGATCGTCCATTCGGACGATCTTATGGGTTACCAGATACTCCTGGATTCGCTCTCGTCGCTGCGCGGGAATGAGAGGTTTGGTCATTAAGTTTATGGCTGACTATTGGTTGAAAGAAATTGAATGGTTGTATGCTGAATTATAAGAGAATCTGAAGAAATTTGCAAGTTTTTGCATTTTTAATTATAATAGCGTTGATTTTCCCCCTGTCAACCTGTCAGCTGCTCTTGTTCGACCAGGGCTGTTTGCTGAGACCTCATTGTAGGAGAATGGTATGACAAGCAGTTCCATCGGAATGGGTGAACAAGATCGTGCTGAGCGTGAAAAATTCGAAAACGAATTAAAGCGCGTCCTTAAAGCCAGCGACGATGCCGGTATCATTCTGCGTGTGATCGGGTCATTGGCCTTCCAAATGCACTGTCCGAAATTTGGTTATCTTCAGGCTGCCATGGGCCGCGCCTACACTGATATTGATTTTGCCGCCTATCACAAACAAACCAAAGAGATCCAGGCATTAATGGCCGGCCTGGGTTATCGCGAAAACCGTGAGGTCTTTATTGTTTCGGAAGGCGATCGCTCCATCTTCGAAAGGCCGGATGTTGGCCTGCACATCGATGTGTTCTACGGAAAACTTGATTTCTGCCACGTGATCCATTGGGATGGTAGGCTGGAAGTGGACCATCCGAGCATTCCACTGGCTGAGATGCTGCTTGAGAAAATGCAGATCGTCCAGATCAACGAAAAAGATATCATCGATACCATCATGTTGTTGCTCGAGCATCCCCTCGGCGATGAGGATAAAGATACCATCAACATCAAGCGTATCGCCGGGCTGTGCAGCACTGACTGGGGTTTATGGCGCACGACAACCATGAACCTGGATAAAGTCCGTCAATTGGCTCAGGGTTACGAACAGCTGAATGCCGGTCAAAAAGAAATCATTGCTTCCCAAGTCAAAGCGGCCCTGGCACGTATCGATCAGGAACCCAAACCCCTCGCCTGGCGCTTACGCGCCAGGGTTGGCGACCGCGTGAAGTGGTACAAAGAAGTGGATGAAGTCCAATGAATTTCAGGAGCTGGTTATGAATAAGCTTGTCCGCGACCTGATGCACCCGGGGCTGCTTACCTGCCGCCCGGACGTAACTCTGGGGCAGGTCTCTTTCCTGCTTTCCCGGCACCACGTGCATGCTCTCATTGTTGCTGATCGCGATGACCACCCATTGGGGATCATCTCCGATTACGACCTGCTGGCTGGCGAGTGGCTTTCGGCGGATACCCAAAGCCTTGCCACAATGCGCAACCTGACCGCCGTGGAACTGATGTCTTCTCCAATTGATTCCATCGAAGCCAGTCAACCCTTGGGTGTGGCTGCTAACCTACTTATTGAGAGAGACATCAACCGCCTCATGGTCACCGAAAAAGGGGTTCCGGCAGGGATCATCTCAATCTCCGATTTCGTTTCCAGCCTTGCCAGGGAAGAAAAAC
>CAISEG010000155.1 GCA_903884265.1 uncultured Anaerolineales bacterium
ATTCATCTCACCCAATGATAAACTCACGAATGTAAATAAATCTAAGAAAAGGAGGCGCACCTCATGAACAACACTTCATTCATTACCCTTTATATACTTATTTCCGATGCTAAGGGTATGATTCTTCCTCCTCGGAGTGCGCCTGTTGATTGAAGGTCAACTTCCCTTGGTATATAACCACGGTGCGCTCCAGCACCGTGGTTTTTTTATCCCTACCTACCTATCAATACCCGTTTATTAGGAATTTCTTTATGGAAACAAATCAACCTTCAACCTATTTCGACTTTCGCAAGTCCCTGACAAAAAAGAAACTGGCCGGGATGCTGCGTATGATGACCGGGTTTCGCATGACCTACCTGGCTGCCAATCTGACCCTGGCGATATCTGCAACTGCCAAGACGCTGACCTACCTGCTGCTGCGAAATTTCGCCGACACGGTTGTTGGAAACACTGCTCCCTTTGCAGGAACCCTTTCACGAACCCTGGTGCTGATAGCGCTGGGTTTTATCGGCCTGGCGTTTGTGGAAGGCGGATTCGCTTACCTCTCCAGTCGCATGGCCTCCTATTCCGCCGAAAGCATCACACGCCGCCTGCGCAACTTCTTGTTTGACCACATTCAGCGCCTGTCGTTCGCATACCACAGCAAAACCCCCACCGGCGACCTGATTGAGCGTGTTACCTCAGATGTGGACTCGGTTCGTACTTTCTTTAATGATCAAGCCATCGGAATGGGTCGGATTGTACTGCTCTTCGTCATCAACTTTGTGGCCATTTGGTTCCTGTCTTGGAAGCTGGCCCTTGCTTCCATCGCGGTCGTACCGGTCATCGTACTCGTCTCAGCGTGGTTCTTTACTAAGGTGACCAAGGTCTACGAGTCTTACCAGGAGCAGGAAGCCAAGCTTTCAACTACTTTGCAGGAAAATCTCACTGGCGTGCGGGTCGTTAAGGCATTTGCACGTCAGGGTTATGAAATGGATAAATTCGAAAAGGACAATTGGGAAAAGTTTCTGCGCGGCCGCAAGCTGATACACATGCAGGCACTATTCTGGCCGCTCTCGGACCTGCTGTGCGGTTTCCAGATGCTGGCTGGATTTTTATACGCTGGCATCCTGGCTATCCATGGTGAGATTACTATTGGAACGTATCCCGCATATGTTGGGCTGGTTGTGTGGCTTATTTGGCCGATGCGTAACCTGGGCCGCATCATTGTCAACACATCTACTGGTCTGGTCTCATATGACCGTTTGATGGAGATTATCAAACAGGATCGGGAACCACTCAAAGCCGGTTCGATGCAGGTTAACGGACCGGTCCGCGGCGATATTGTCTTCAAGGATGTCTCATTTCAGTACACCGATGGGAATACTGATGTATTGAAAGGAATCTCATTCTCTGTCCAACCCGGTCAATCGGTTGCCTTTCTCGGTTCGACCGGTTCAGGGAAAACGACGCTGGTTAATCTGTTACCTCGTTTTCATGAATACACCACCGGGAGCATCCTGCTCGATGGCGAGGAATTGAAGGAGTACCCGCGCGATTATTTACGCAAGCAGATTGGCATTGTGGAGCAGGAACCATTCCTGTTTAGCCGTTCGATTCGCGAGAATATAACCTACGGCGTCGGTAGGGATGTGGCCCCGGAAGAAATCGAGAAGGCTTCCCGCGCCGCAGCCATCCATGATGTGATCCTGTCTTTTCCAGATGGGTATAACACGCTTGTGGGAGAGAAAGGTGTAACGCTCTCCGGCGGGCAAAAACAGCGCGTAGCGGTGGCCCGTATTTTGTTGAAAAACCCGCGTATCCTGATCCTGGATGACTCTACATCCAGTGTGGATACTGAAACGGAAGAAGAGATCCGCTCCGCACTGACACGACTAATGGAGAACCGCACCACATTCATTATCGCCCACCGTATACAATCTGTGATGAACGCGGATTTGATTCTGGTAATGGACAAAGGTGAGATTGTCCAGATGGGTAAGCATGCGGATTTGGTCGCACGGGATGGGATGTATCAGCAGATTTATAACATCCAGACCCGCATAGACGAAGAGTTGGAAGAAGAAATTGCCTCTGTATGACCCTCACTTTCTCCCTCTTTTCAGAACAGGGGAAAAAAGTGAAAGAAGAGGCCAGGAGATAAATGATGCCTGACGAATTAATTGAACTTGAAGGAGAAGAACATACCAGCCAATTGACCACTCCCACCTTGAAACGCATACTGGGACTAGTGAAGCCTCACTGGCGCTGGATGGTGGGATTCCTGGTCGCGATAGTCTTTACCGCCAGCCTGGACGCGGTCTTCACGTATATCAATAAGGATATGATCGATCATGGTATTGCTCAGAAGAGCATCCCCACCCTGTTGAGATATGCCTCGTACTATGTAGGGCTTCAACTTGTGCAGGCAGTTTTGGTTTTTACCTTTATATACCTGGTTGGAATTATGGGTGAACGCATCCAGTATGACATCCGCCGGGCGATCTTCAACCACCTGCAGGACCTCTCCCTCTCGTATTATAGTCAGAACGCGGTGGGTCGTCTGATGGCCCGTGTGACCTCGGACTCGGGCCGAATTTCCAGCTTGATGACCTGGGGTATGCTCGATGTGACCTGGGCTATCGTAAGTGTGACGATGTCGGTGATTTTCATGCTGTACATAAACTGGAAACTGGCACTGATTGTCTTTGCGATAATTCCAATACTACTCATTATCGCCATCAATTTCCGAAAGAAGATCCTGGTAGAGTTTCGAAAGTCGCGCCGCGCAAACTCAAAGATCACGGGCGAGTACAATGAGAATATCCAGGGCGTGCGCGTGGTCAAGGCGTTGGGCCGCGAAGACGAAAACCTTAAAGAGTTCTCTCTCTTGACCAATGACATGTTCAAGGCCACCTATCGGGCAGCTTGGCTCTCTGCACTTTTCCTCCCGACTGTGCAGATCGTCGCAGCCTTCGCTCTGGGTGCCATCGTCTGGTACGGCGGGATGCAAAGTGTTACCGCGAATTTTACAGTTGGCGATATTCACGCTTTCGTCTCGTATTTGACCTTCATGATTTGGCCGGTGCAGGATCTGGCACGTGTATATGCGGATATGCAGCATTCCATCGCCTCAGCAGAGCGTATCTTTAAATTAATTGATACAGTCCCCGAGATCCAAAACCACCCTGATGCAATTCCGGCAAATACTATCCAGGGCGCGATCGAGTTTGACCACGTCCACTTCTATTATGAGGACCGCAAACCAATCCTGACCGACTTCTCGCTCAATGTTAAGCCTGGAGAGACTATTGCCCTCGTTGGGCCGACCGGCGGTGGGAAAACGACAATCGTCAACTTGTTATGCCGTTTCTACGAGCCGAAGGAGGGTGTCATCCGCATCAATGGAAAAGATTACACAGACTATACTCTCCAGAGTATCCATTCGCGGGTTGGCATTGTCCTCCAGACCCCGCACTTGTTCTCTGGTCCGATCCGTGAGAACATCCGCTATGGTCGACTGGATGCATCAAACGAGGATATCGAAACTGCAGCGAAGATCGCAGGTGCGCATGAATTCATCACCACCTTCGAGAAGGGTTATGAACAGAATGTCGGTGAGGGCGGAAACCTCCTTTCGGTTGGACAGAAACAACTGATTAGTCTGGCGCGCGCCGTACTGGCAAAACCCGAGATATTCATCATGGACGAAGCTACATCAAGCGTGGACACGTTGACTGAGGCTCTCATCCAGCACGGCATGGAGGTCCTTATGCAAGGGCGAACCTCTTTCGTCATCGCCCATCGCTTGAGTACCATCCGCCGGGCTGACCGCATCGTGGTTATCGAAGAGGGTCGCATCGCTGAGATGGGCACCCATGCTGAACTTCTTCGGCGGCATGGTCACTATTACCGCTTGTACACCCAGCAATTTAAATATGAGAAAGAACAGGAATATCAGACTTCTGTGCCAGACGAGCAACCGGTAATTTAATAAACGAAAAGACATCCAATACCTCTGAGACATTGGATGTCTTTTGATGGAGATAATTATGGATGATATTATTACACCGAACCGTGAGCGATGGAACGCATTGGCGCGTACAAACGTGGAGTATTCTCGACCATTTCTGGATTTAACCCGGGAACAGGCGGCGGACCACATTTTTCGGTAAGGCATTATTAACGATGTAAACATTGAATATGTAAACTGTAACTATCTCTGATACCCGATCACTTAATACCTGTCACTTGTAACTTGCCTCTCCATTCGTTTTATCCTATACTACATATACTTTTCTTTTCTATTTCTAAAAAGGAGCATTGAATGTCAGAAGCCCAGGGAATTCCACGCAAAAAAATCACCCTTCCTTATCTGTTCAAAAAAGTAGCCGATGGTCAGCCCATCACTTGGCTGACCTGTTACGACTATCCGACAGCTTACCTGCAGGAGCAGGCTGGAATCGAGATGATCCTTGTTGGAGATAGCTTGGGCATGACCATGCTGGGTTACGATAGTACATTGCCAGTCACCATGGATGATATGATCCGTCATGCCCAGGCCGTGCGCCGCGGAGCCCCCAGTGCCTTTGTGGTAGGTGACATGCCCTACATGACCTACCAGCCTTCCGTTGAGACCGCCATCCGCAATGCAGGTCGCTTCATGGCAGAATGCGGCTGTGACGCCATAAAACTAGAAGGCGGCACGACGATGGCTGATCGCATCAAAGGCATCGTGGAAGCTGGGATACCGGCTATTGGTCATTTGGGGCTGACCCCGCAATCCGTCAGTGCGCTTGGCGGTTTCCGAGTGCAGGGTAAATCCGCTTTGCTTGCCAGGAAGATCCTCGATGATGCCAAAGTGCTTGAAAAAGCTGGAGCATTTGCTATCCTGCTCGAAATGGTTCCTGATCGGCTGTGCAAGCTCATCACGGAACGCGCTGAAAGCTGTATTATTATGTCGCTTGGCTCTGGTCCGGACGCCCACGGTCAATTGCTTATTTACCACGATATGTTCGGTCTTTACCCAAAGTTCAAGCCGAAGATGGCCAAAGTATATGGTAATGCTGGAGAGGTCATTTTAAATGGTTTAAAGAATTACCATGACGAAGTTATCAACAAGCAGTTCCCCCAACCCGAGAACTGGTTCGGCATGCCGGATGAGGAATTTGATGCCCTGAAGAAGATGTTGGATTGATTTTCTGGGGCACGTTATATCGTTCCTGAAGGTTATATCGTGCCCCTCCCTATTCAAGGAGAATTATGGACAAAGACTTACGCCATCTACTCGCCATTCCCCAGGACCGCTTGGATGCCATCAATGCTGTCCTTCTTGACACCAACGAAAAAGTAATCGAAAACTTTCTGGCTGTGGTTGCCAAACATGGCACGCCGGAGGAGATTAATTTCAAACACCGGGAAGCACGCAAACTTGACCACCTGATGAATATAGTAGGCGAACGCGCCCCTAACTACGTCAAGGATTTAAAGTGGCTGATGGAGCAACGCGATCGCAGAGCCTTCACATCTGTTGCGGAATACCGGACTAAGGTCCTGGGTGACCAGGTGAAAGGTATGAAATTCGGTGACAAATCCGCTGTCAC
The DNA here is from genome assembly GCA_903884265.1 of uncultured Anaerolineales bacterium. Classification (GTDB taxonomy): domain Bacteria; phylum Chloroflexota; class Anaerolineae; order Anaerolineales; family Villigracilaceae; genus UBA877. Next base: position 5,583 of record CAISEG010000155.1, read on the forward strand.
CCTAGAAGTCTCAGCATTGCAATATTTCCCTTGGATTCGCCCAATGTGCGAACGCGCCATAAAAGATCGTACCCTGGTACCGGGTCGTTTCATAGCCGTCCGAAAGATGAAAGAGTCCGAAATAGACGGCGATTTGCCAGCTATTGTTGCTGCGCTGGATATCATGGGCTCATCTTTTGTTGAAACCCTTGACACCAAGGGTACAGATGGGTCCAATCCGCACCTGGGCGGGCCTGCTACCATCACCGGTTACTTTGGCGGCATTGGCCAGCCAAACGAACATGCCCTGATGTGGTTGGATGAGTTCCTGTATTACTACACCAACTATGGTGTCCAGCATGTGCTTAACTTCAATGCCGGGACAATCTTGTTGGGTTTCCTGCTCTATCGCCTGGGAGTTGATATACAGTTCAAGATCTCGGTCTTCTTCGGCTCGGACAACCCTTATCATGCGTTATGGATTATGTTGGCAGCCAAACTATTCAGCCGCGACGACGGGACATCCCCTCTAATTGGTTTCAATTGGTCTAATTCTATTGACAACCAGACCATGGAACTTAGCGCACAGTTTAGGAAAGCTCTCGGCTTCGAGGATGTAGTCCGCTTCGAACATCATATCGTCGAGACATGGAAGAGTATAGTCATCCAGCCCTATGACCGGCGTTCTGAATTGGTCGAGATTGCTGACCATGTAGCCAACATTTCTGCCAAGCACGAAGGTGGCGATGTTGTAGTTGAACAAACACGTGCCCACCCATCCGATATCCTCGATTACTTTCGTGAAAAAAAGGAAGTCATTGAGTCTGGTGACTGGGATAATCTGCAATTGAACTTCATGGATAAATTGGACGCCTGTAATAATTCAGCATCTGCGCTTACAAAACATGGTTTATCCTTTATAGCCGCTCAGAAACTTCATCATCAATGATATAGAGTGGGATTATTAAAATATTTGTATTTATTGTAATTCGAATAATTTTTATGGGATATTGGCTATACGCAATATCATAAAGTATATATCGTTGCTCCGAGTATCTTTTAGCCAATCTTATAGACCTTGATATTTTGAATCATCCAGCTCTGCTCGAAGTTTTTCTGCTTCAGTTTTTTCCTGAACCTCCGCCCTTCCCCACTCCAATTCTGCTTTCTCAGCTTCCCGCAATTTAACCAGAGGCTGGATACGGACTGCACTCCACTTGCCACAGTAAGGGCAGCGGGCGAGCTTTGATAATCCCAGATGCATGCTAAATAGCTGTAATGCAAAGGGACGTTGGCATTTTGGACAGATTCCACCGCCCAAGCCATACTTCCGCTCTGCGCCGAACGGTAAATCTTGGGTCTTGCCACGCGCTGTGACTAATGGGATAACAAAGGTGAGCAGGATGGCGCCGAAGACAATCACCAGTACGGGAACAGCAATCTGCAAGGCAGTTTTTGTGCCTTCAGAAGCTGGAACAAAGTTACTGTGAATAACATTTGAACTATATTGTTGTCCGCTCGAAGAAAAGCCGGTAGCGTAAAGTTGGTGTTGACCGAGGGGATAATTGTCTGTAATGAATTGTAGATTAAAAGGTGCCTGGGAAACTTCACCGATCACAGTACCATCAATATAGAAGACCACTCGTGCCAGGTCGGCTGGTCCGGTGACTTTCATGGAGAACAAACCTTGAATATCATTGTTAAAGCCGCCGTAGCCAAAATCGCGCACCATACTCATGTGCAATTCTTCTATTTGGGCAAGGGCCACTGTGATAGTCAGCAGGTTTAAAAGAACAAACATCAGGCTCACATACAGAATCTTTTTCATGGTTTCATTTCCATCTGGTCAGAATTTGCTCACGCTGGAACACACGTGTTGTTAGGTAAAGCAGTAATACATCCAAAACCAGCATGACCAATGCCACAATTGTAATAATTTGAGTATTCAGAACAAATAAGCCTGCTACCTGTCCGAAAAATCCGACCAGAACAGGCAAAATAACGACCATCGAAACCTGTTCTGCCACTCGAGGATCGTTTACGCGTGACGAAATCATCAGCGCAAACGTGACGGCCATTACTGCCAGTAGGGGACCAACGAGGAAAATGGCGATAAGCCAGCGCGGAGCCAGCAAGGCTGTCAACAGAATCTTATTGGCAACAATGATCCAGGAGCCGAGGGCAAAAACCCCAAAAGCGGTATATGTGGCCAGTACAGCCGGGATGACAGCAGCAAGACACTTTCCAATGAGTAATTCCGTCGTTGTAACTGGCGTCGCCAATAAAGGCTCCAGGCTGCGGGTAGTCTTTTCACCAACGATGGAATATGCGGCAATGGTAACAGGAATGGCTATCGGTACCAACATGAACAGCATCATGAATTCGCTAACCATAAAAACCTGCAAACAATCAAGACTACTCAATTCACCAGGGCACATGGATTGGGCCATTTCGGGTGGTAACTCGTTGCTTGTCGAATTTCCAGCTTTTGTTCCCGCCGTTCCATGCGTCCCGTAAATAATGCCAAGCGGGATGACAGTCATCAAGATTGGCAGGAACGCCACTGTGAAAATCACCATGCGGTTCTTGAATACTTCTGCCCATTCTTTTCGGACGATTGTTTTTATCTTATTCATGCTATACACCCTTGACTAGTTGTAAATAAACGTCTTCCAATGAATGGCGCAGTTCGCCGACAAACTGTATATCCGCTCCTGCATTTACCAGCACCCGCACCACCTCCGGGTTCTGGATTTCGGGATTGTCGAGACTAACCACCACTCTGTTCTCCATAATTCTCACGTCCCGTGCAAACTCCAAGCTACGGATGGCTGAGGCTATTTTTTCATCCGCCAGGCGCAGGTGAAAAACCACTTTCCGTCCGAAGACAGACGCGCGCAGGTTGGCTGGAGTATCCACCACCAGCAGGTGAGACTTGAACACCCCAATTCGATCGCACAGGTGGTCAGCTTCGTCCAGGTTGTGCGTACACAGGAAAATTGTCCGGCCTTCCTTTTTTAGTTCGGCAATGAATTCGCGCACCAGATGTGCTGCTTCTGGGTCCAGCCCCGCCGTCGGTTCGTCCAGGAACAAAACACGCGGTTCGTGAAGTAAAGCACGCGCGATGGCTAGTTTCTGTTTCATCCCTTTTGAAAATGTCCCAGCCGCATCCAGGCGACGTTCATACAGGCCAAGCATCTTAAGATACTTTTCGATCTGTCCCTTTACATCTTTGACTTCGTACAACTCGGCAAAGATGCGCAGGTTATATTCAGCAGATAGGTTATCGTACATACCCGGGGTTTCGGTCAGAACACCAACGGTGCGGCGGATCTCGGTATCTTGTTGTCCGATCGTGAACCCGGCTACTGTAGCCATCCCGGCAGCCGGACCGATCAGGCTGGTCAGCATCCGAACAGTTGTTGTTTTCCCGGCACCGTTCGGACCTAGAAAGCCAAATACCTCGCCTTCAGCTACATCCAGGCTGAGGCTTTCCACAGCCATTAGCTCGCCAAATTTTTTTGTCAGGTTTTCAGTATGGATCATATCGCCTCGTTATTGATAACGGGTCTTTTCTAGGTTTTCATCGGACTCGATGATGGTGTCAGGCTTGAACTCAGGTGTCGATATAAGGGTAGGTAACGGCTCTGATGAAGGTTCGGGCTTTCGTAGGATAAATACAATCACGATACTCGTGATCGCAAAAATACCAATGACACCTTCGATCGCCAGGGCTGAAAATCCGATCCTCGAAATATAAACAGCCACACCGTCTGCCAAGGCGTGCAACAGTACAGCTAGCCCCACCCACCAGATTTTCTTTCGGGTAAATGCCTGTAAAACAAGCACCGAGCATGCCAGATGCAATGGAATAGCAAAAAGACGTTCCAGGGCTCCTATCATGGTCATATACCACGGTGCGGACCAGTACGCTTGGATTTGAGCTGTCGCCAATTCCACCTTGTCAGGAGTCACAAGTGTCGCAACATCCACCCCACGGGCAATCAGCATTTGTATATATCCATACAGCACCAGAAGGCCTAGGATGATTGCTTCAACACCACCGTGACCAGCCCCCGCCAACAATCCCCTCCCCCAGGATCGCGCCTCTTTTGCCCACCAGCGATACATGACATATCGTGAAAGTTCTTCAAACAACCCGGCGCTCAATCCAAGAAAAATAGAGAGACAAATATTCTGCAAAACAACCGGCAGGGCAATGAACCAGAATTGGTTAAAAATAGGGCTTATCAGTGCGTTGAACGGAATATGCAACACCTGCGAAAAGATGAATGTAACTGCCCCGATCCAGAACAACCGCCAACTAAGTTTGAACTTACGCGTTAAATAAATAGTCAGGCCAATTGGCATGGCGATCATGAGAAAACCATTAAGGATATATGTCACACTGAGAATGATCACAGAGGTTTTCATTTAGTTTGCTCCATTAATTGTATCGCTGCGCAGAGACCGGCCCTGATCAAATTACGCTCTACTCCAAATCGCCTTTCACGATAATTAATTCAATTATTCGTCTTTTTCCGTAAATAAATGAACCAGTACATGGCGGCTACAAGCACCGTCCCTCCGATGATGTTGCCTAAAGTGACTGGGATAAGGTTTTTTAGGAAGAACGAGCCCCATGTCAGGTTGGATAAATCAATCGCCTTCGTTTCGACAAAAGCTGGGTCGAAAGACTTGATCAATAGAGCATAAGGGATGAAATACATGTTGGCGATTGAGTGCTCAAACCCGGCAGCTACGAAAGCAGAAATAGGGAAAATAATGGCCAGTATTTTGTCTGTTACACTGCGTGCACTATAAGTCAGCCAGACCGCCAGGCAGACTAGGCCATTGCACAAGATACCAAGTACCAATGCCTGGACGAAGCCCAGGCTGACCTTGCCGACAGCGATCTTGAGGGCTGCTTCTCCAACCGAGCCGCTCCCGGAAGTATATTGCTTGCTTAAAAAGACCAGTACCGCCGTCCCCAGTGCCCCGACAAAATTTCCCACGTAGACGATCAGCCAATTCCGCAGAAGCGCTCCGGTGGTGATCTTGCGGTTCGCCCAGGCCATGACGATCAGGTTGTTCCCGGTGAATAGTTCTGCTCCCGCTACCACTACCAGGATCAACCCTAGACAGAAGACCAAACCGATCAGCAGGCGCGCAAGTCCATAAGGTAGAGCTGATGACCCTGCAGCCGTGGTAGTGGCGAACATTGCGCCCAGGCCAATGAACGCCCCAGCTAGAATGGCGAGAACGAACAAAGGTAGAAAGGACAGTGCAGCTTTGTAAACTCCAGCTGCTTCGGCTTTCTCAGCCATCTCCTGCGGTAACAATGCTTCAATTTTAATGTCGAGTGACATAATTTCTCCAGTTTTAAAGGATTATTTCTTGATCGGTTCTGCGAGTACGAATCCAGACGGCAGTAAGCCGGCTTCGGTCACGATACGTGGCACTATATCTTCCCAACCCACAGGCATGATATGCAGGCCGTGGATACCCTGCTTTTCAAAGCTCTTGATCTTTTGGGCAAGTTCTAATGCGATCTGCACCCCCTCTTCCTGCGCGTTCCCCGCCGCATCTGCGGTTTCCATGCGCTTCAGAATGGTTCCTGGTACCCATACGCCTGGTACTTCAGACATATAACGAGCCATTTTCAGGGTCTTGAGGGGCGTGATTCCCACCAGGATGAACACTTTATCAAGGATGTTGCGCTTGGCTAGTTCATTTAGCCAGATCTCCATGTGTTCAATATCATAGACCAGGTTCGTCTGGAAGAACTGCGCCCCGGCGTTTATCTTCTTGTGCTCTCGCAGTGCCTGGAATTTAGGTTCCGAGGCATACGGCGAGGCCGCCGCGCCTAGGAAGAACTTGGGTGGGAACTTTATCTCGCGCCCATCCAGGTATCGACCTTCATCCCGCATGCGCCGCAAGATCCAGAGCATCTGGATGGCGTCGAGATCATTGATATCCATCCGGCCGCGCGGTTGAGGTGCCAGCACCGGGCTGTCACCTGTGACACACAGTACATTTCGTACTCCCAGGGCGGAAGCGCCCAGAATCTCACCCTGTAACCCGGCGCGCGTACGATCACGCGCGGCGATCTGCATCACCGGCTCAGCGCCATGTTCGATGGCAATTTTACTGCATGCCCAGGAGGTCATGCGTGGGGTCGCCGAGGCATTATCGGTAAAATTGATGGCGGTAACATAGGGTTTGACCAGGTCTATGTTGCTGCCCAGCTTATTGGTCGAGACGGACAGGGGCGGGGCGATCTCGCAGGCCACAACAAACTCGCCAGCCTTAAGGCTTCGCTCCAACTCCGAGATGGGTTCAGTGTTTTTTTGGGCGTGATACTCGTCATCCCCCTGCCACCAGTCTGGTTGGCGCACTGGTCGAAAGATCCCTTCCCAAGTCTGGTATCGCTTTTTAGGTGAAACCAGCCCTCTCACCACGCTCCCAACTCCCATCTTCTTCACCTGTACTGCCACATCACCCCATGTTTCGGAACCGACTTTTTCCCAATCCAGCGGCGGCAGGACTTCCATCAGTTTCTCCTGGCGACCCATCTTGAATGCTCGCTCGTAGATCTTATACCAGATGCAGGGCCTGGTTTTATCCACATAACAGAATTCCGGCGTGGACCCTCCGCATGGTCCGTTGCGCATACCCTTGGGGCATTCCATCGGGCAAATGAAGGCTGTCTCCTGCAGCAGGCAGTTGCCGCACATCCGGCAGCCCCAGGTCGGGCCTTTAACTGCCAATTCGGCTGTGATCAATAGGCGGCGGCTTAGTGGTTCACGCTTGAAAGGCATGTAGGGTGGCTGCCAACGGCGGCCAGGTGTAAAGATGGGCATGATAGTCTCCTGACATTTTATTGTACTGCCTCACGCCGTAACTAAATCATGAACAATGTCACCTTGCGCAGGGACAAACATCCCCCCTGCAATTTGGTTTGCCAAGACGTTATAATAGCCGGATGCGCAAATTGATACCAGTCCTATTAGCTGTTATGCTGACTCTGACGGTTTCTTTTTCCCCGCAACCTGTCCAGGCCGCATCCGCTTCAATTCCTCAATTCTCGACAGCTTCTGAACTCATTGATGCGGTCAATGCATTCCGTGCAACGCGCGGGCTGTCTCCCTATAATACAAACTCAATCTTAATGGGTACAGCCCAGGGACAGGCAGAATACGTCATGGCTATCGGTACCCCCACCCATATCAGCGCGGATGGGCTTCACCCTTACCAACGCGCTCTGCAGGCTGGTTACTCGGTGGCTGGGGATATTAACCTGGGAGGTTTTTTTTCTGAAAACATCGCCGCGGGCGTTGGGTTGACCGCGGATGGAGCGGTGCAGATATGGACGGGTGATGATCCTCACCTGAATACGATGATCTCTCCAAACCAGCAAGATATCGGTGCGGGGGTCGCTTCTTCCGGGAATACCTACTACTACGTGATTGATTGTGGCCTTTCAACCGGTGGGACCCCGGTAGCTTTCACTCCCCCACCTTCCTACAACCCTCCCCCATCGACAATGATCCCGAATACGCCCAACGCGGACGGCTCTATTACCTACATTGTCCAGCAAGGTGATACCATTTTGGGAATTGCATTGGTAAATGGCCTGACTCTCGATGAACTTCTTTCTCTCAATGGTTTAACCGAAAAATCAGTGATCTACCCCAACCAAAAGATCATCATCCGCGCCGGTTACACTCCCACCCCCACCCAGCCCACTTCAACACCCACAGGGCGCCCCACTTTTACTCCCTGGCCCACTTCCACATCAACCTCCACCGTGACTTCCATCCCGCCTACACTAACCCCCGCAGCGGCGCTGCCGGTCTCAAAAGCGCGCGATGCAATATCTGTAATTGTGATCACTGCACTATTGGTTGCTGGAATCCTAACTTTAGTGGGAGGAAAGAAGAAGCCTTAAGTCGAATCCTTTATAAGTTTGGTAAACAAGAAAACCGGAGTTGTGCGCTCCGGTTTTCTTGTTTACTTTGCTTTGCCTTGATTTGCTACTGCTTCCGCGGCTTTACGGACTGTCTCCTCGTCTGCTAGGTAGTAGTGCTTAATAGGCTTGAGTTCAGCATCAAGTTCGTAAACCAGTGGGATGCCCGTTGGGATATTGAGTTCGGGGATGTCTTTGTCCGAAATATTATCCAGGTATTTTACGGTTGCCCGGATGCTGTTGCCGTGTGCCGCGATAAGTACTTTCTTGCCTGACTCGATCATTGGAGCCAGGGTGCTGTGCCAGAAAGGAAGAACGCGTTCCAATGTGATCTTAAGCGACTCGGTCGCAGGGAGTTGGGCTGGTGTCAGGTCCGCGTAGCGACGGTCAAAGCGCGGGTGGCGTTCATCATTAAATTCCAACGCCGGCGGCGGGACGTCATAACTGCGCCGCCATATCTTCACTTGCTCTTCGCCAAATTTGGCGGCCGTTTCTGCTTTATTCAGACCCTGGAGAGCTCCGTAATGCCTTTCGTTCAACTGCCAGGCACGCACCACCGGGATCCACTCCAAGTCCATCTCCTCCTGGACGATATTGAGCGTTCGAATGGCCCGTTTCAAAACGGACGTGTAAGCAAGATCAAATGTAAATCCCTTCTCCCGAAGGAGTTGACCGCTACTATGAGCTTCTTGTCGCCCCTGTTCGGTCAGGTCAACATCCGTCCAACCGGTAAAACGATTTTCCAGGTTCCAGGTGCTTTGTCCATGGCGAACAAAAACGAGTATATATTTTGCTTCCATAATCACCTCAGACATAAGAAAACGCCAGGCAACTCGCACCTGGCGGTTTCTTATAAATATAAGATTACCGAATAGCCTTCTCGGTTTCTGGGTCAAACACGTGGCATTTATCCAGGTTGAAGGACACCTGAACTTTGTCTCCAATATGAAAATCGGTTCTCGGGTCAACACGGGCAACTATATTGTCCGAACCAGCCAGCAGGTATAGGAAGATTTCATTGCCCATCAGCTCGGTGACATCCACCTTTGTTTCGATAGTAGCTGCATGGATGCCAGGTGGTACGAATGCCGGGTTATAGATATCCTCTGGGCGAATGCCGAACACGATCGGCTTATCCACATAAGCCTGGAAAGCCTTCATACGCTCGGAGGGGATGTTCAGGCTGAAGGAACCCGCATCCACGAAGAGATTGCCGCCATCCTTGCGAAGTTTGGCCTTAAAAAAGTTCATCGCCGGAGCTCCAATGAAACCAGCTACGAACATATTATCAGGGTGATCATACAGTGTCTGGGGTGTATCCAATTGCTGGAGTGTACCTTTGTTGATCACAGCGATCCGGCTTGCCATTGTCATGGCTTCCGTCTGATCGTGAGTCACATAAATAAAGGTCGTCTGCAGGCGATGATGTAGTTTGGTGATTTCGGAACGCATGGCGATGCGCAGTTTGGCGTCCAGGTTGGAAAGCGGTTCGTCAAAGAGGAAGACTTTCGGCTCACGAACGATCGCCCGTCCGACTGCTACACGCTGGCGTTGTCCGCCAGATAGTTGGCGTGGCTTGCGGGTAAGCAATTCTCCGATACCCAGGATGTCCGCGGCTTCCTGAACTCTTCGCTTGATTTCCTCTTTCGGAGTTTTGCGAAGTTTCAGGCCGAAAGCGAGGTTATCATATACCGTCATATGCGGATAAAGTGCATAGGACTGGAACACCATGGCGATATCGCGGTCTTTGGGAGGAACGTCATTGACAACACGGTCGTCAATTTTGATCTGGCCAGATGTGATCTCTTCCAAGCCGGCAAGCATGCGCAGAGCCGTTGTCTTCCCGCAGCCCGAAGGGCCTACAAAGACCAGAAATTCTTTATCTTCAATGTTCAGGTTCAGGTCGTTAACTGCCTTGACACTACCGTAATCCTTAGTGATGTGATCATACGTAACACTAGCCATATCAGTCTCCTTTTCGTTTGAGTATTGTGATTGAATTATAGCGCAATTTAAACAAGGGGTACAGATTTACATAAGAAGCAGTAAAATTGAAATATGACCGACGATGTAACCCCCATCCGCCAGCAATACCTTGAGATCAAACGTCAGTACCCCAATGCCATTCTATTCTTTCGTCTTGGAGATTTCTACGAGACCTTTGACCACGATGCTGAAACTGCCGCCCGCGAACTGGATATCGTTCTCACTTCCCGCCCTATTGGTAAAGGTCTGCGGGCTCCCTTGGCCGGCATTCCATACCATGCCGTGGAGAACTATTTATCCCGGCTGATCGAAAAAGGATATCACGTTGCCATTTGCGAACAGGTTGGTGACCAGCCTGCCAAGGGTATCTTCCCGCGCCGGGTCGTGCGTGTGGTAACGCCAGGGACAATTGTCGAACCCGGTCTTCTGCATGGTGACGCCAATAATTACCTAGCTTCAATCGTAATAGATGATGGTTCTGCCGGGATCGCATATGTGGATATAACCACCGGTGAATTCGCCGCCACGGAAATCTCTTCAAAACCG
>CAISEG010000156.1 GCA_903884265.1 uncultured Anaerolineales bacterium
ATCGGCCTTGATGGTCTGAGCCAGCGTCGCTCCGTCCATAACCGGCATCTGCATATCGAGAATGGCTGCCCGGAATGGATCGCCCGCCTCCCGGGCACGATATAGTGCCTGTAGCGCGGAGGATCCGTCCGGTGTCTCTTCCGCTCTTACACCCCAGGCTGCAAACTGGTTCATCAGAACCTCACGATTGGTGGCATTGTCGTCTACAACCAGAATATGGGCTCCGCGGATGTCGGCAGTCTGGAGGCTTTCTTTCTGCTTCCCTTCGGCCTGCTTACCCAGGCGCACCGTGAACCATAACTCCGCCCCCTGCCCTTCTGCGCTGATGACGCCGATCTCGCCGCCCATCCGCTCGGCGAGCTGCTTAGAGATGGCCAGCCCCAAGCCGGTGCCGCCGTACTGGCGGGTAGTGGAGGCGTCCGCCTGGGTGAATTTCTGAAACATCAGTTCCTGCTTGTGTGCCGGAATGCCGATTCCTGTATCTTTTATCGAAAAGCGCAGCATCACTTCTGTTTCAGTTTCCGATACCAGACTTGCCCGCACCGCGATCTCACCATTGTGGGTAAACTTCACGGCGTTGCCCGTCAGGTTAGTGAGAATCTGGCGCAGGCGGCCGGGATCGCCGCAGAGATAAGCAGGTACATCCGGTGCTGCGGCGCAGATGAACTCAAGTCCCTTCACATGGGCGCGCAGAGCCAGTGTGGCAGCGAAGTCGTCCAGCAGGACGCGCAGATCAAAGTCCAGTGTTTCCAACTCGAGTTTGCCTGCCTCAATCTTAGAGAAGTCCAGGATGTCATTTAAAATTGCCAGCAGTGATTCGCCGCTGGTCAGCACGATCCCGGCGTATTTGCGCTGTTCTTCGCTAAGTTCGGTATCCAGCAGCAGGCCGGTCATGCCGATCACCCCGTTCATGGGCGTCCGGATTTCGTGACTCATGTTTGCTAAAAATTCACTTTTGGCGATGTTGGCCAACTCGGCTCTTAATGCCATTTCGTTGGCGCGGGCGATGTACTCCTCAAGCTGGATGTTGGTTTGCCGGAGTCGCTCATCGGCTTGCTTGCGTTCAGTGATATCGCGTCCAACTCCCCGAAAGCCGATGATCTCTCCCTGCTGGCTTTTCAGAGGAAAAGCGTTCATTTCGACAAATCCCATTGTTCCATCTTTACGGGTAAACTTGTACGAAATGTTTTTTTCCGGTTTACCTGTTTTGTAGATAGTGTTGAATACTTCATACACTTTCTCAAAATCCTCTTTATTCACATGACCCCGGAAGTTAACGCCCAGTAGTTCTTCTTTAGGATATCTTAAATGACGGCAAGTCGCATCATTGATGAATGTAATATTTCCGGCGAGATCTAACTCAAAATATGCATCTTCCATCTCATCAAGTATCGTCCGGTACTTTTCCTCAGATTGATGGAGAGTTTTTTCCATTTGCCGACGCTCGGTGACATCATGGTGTGAACCGTAGAAGCCAGTTAAATTGCCCTCGCTGTCACGGATGCCCCGAATATAAGTTGAAAGATACCTTATGGAACCATCCTTGTGATAATACTCCAACTCCAGAGTCAACGATCGGTCTGGATCGGTGCTCTTCTCTTTTTCCCGTTCTAATTCCGCCAACAGTGCCTCAAAAATCAATTTCTGGGATTCAGGAGTCAACTGTTGTTCTACTTTTTGAGCCATCCTCTCTTCCGGGGTAAATCCCAGCATTCTTTCAATGGAAGGACTGACATAGGTTGTCGCCATGTCCATATCCACCGTAAATACAACATCAGCCATGCTTTCCGCGAGAAACTGGTATCTTGATTCGGAAGCTCTCAGCGCGTCCTCAGCCCTCTTGCGCTCGGTGTTGTCTCGAATAATGCCGACAGCATGCCAGCCGCCGTCCATCTGAATAGCTGAAAGCGATAACTGAACAGCGATTTCCTTACCATCTTTCAGGCATGCATGCAGATCAAGGGTTTTGCCCACAGCGTCGCCCAATCCTGTCTGTAGAAAGGCCGGGAATGCGGCGGTATGTGCTTCGAGATAGCGTTGTGGTACTATTAAGTTATGCAGGTTTTGACCGATAGCCTCGTCTTTTGTATATCCCAAAATGCGCTCGGCGGCGGGATTCCAATAGGAAATGAGGCCATTTGGGTCCATCATGAGAATCGCGTCCTGCGCGGAGTCAGTGATGACTCGCAAGCGGGATTCGCTCCTCCGCAGTTCGATGGTTTGCTCGGCAACCTGCCGTTCCAGATCTTCGCGGCTGCGGCGGATCACGCTGATCAATGTGGCAAGCGCTGCAGTAAGCAGCAGTCCTACCATGGCGGCAAGCCATCCCGACCTCACTGGGTGCAGACGATTGAACTCCGGCCCTGCGTGGGCGGTCACGGTAAATATCTTGCCGAAGGCAAATACGGGGCGCGTTACGGAAAGGCCCCTATCCGGCGGGCTGTCGGCATCCCAGGATGTGGCCAGCGGCTCGGTTGCCGCTTCCTTGCGCAGGAGAGATATTTCCATTGGCACCACATTGTCCTGATCTACGCTTCGCAGCAGAGTGCCCATACGCAACACGGACATAGAGAAGCCGCGCAGATGCTTGGTTTTCCCGCTGCCAAAAACTGGCCGGTAGATCAGCATCCCTTTCTGAGTACCCGTTTCCTGCACCAGGGTGATAGGGTCGGTGGCGGTGGGCAATCCGGTGCGTATCGCCTCTTCAAGCGCTGCCCGGCGCAGCGGCTCTGAGCCGCGGTCAAATCCCAGGGAGAGCTCGTTACCCGCCAGGGGTGCCACCTGAAAGACCGGATAATACACATCCCGCCCGGTGGCTGGCACTCGTTTCCCTTGCGCGTCATTCTGCCAGATTTCAAATCCCTTCATCCCCGCCGCGCGGGCCTGCCCTTCGAAGCGTTTTTTATCTGAAGCGGGCACGGCCGGAATCCACTCCCAGGCCTGAACCGCCGGGTTCCTCGTTAAATATGTTGTGAACTGACGGAACTCCTCCGGGGTCACACTGGTTCTGCCTTCATAGAAGCGTGCCAGTCCCTCCATACCGGTAGTGCGGAGGTCGCGCAACGTTTCGGCAATCGCTCCTGTCCGGCTTTCCGCCAGTTGCGCAAAAGCTTGGCTGCGGTCATAACCATCGCTTTGGCTGATCATCCAGGATGCAAGCAGCGTCAGTATAAGACCTACCGCGACGGCCAGAGCCGGTTCTAGGTGCCGCATCCAGCCAGGCTGCGCGCCTAAGACCAGGGAGCGCCTTCTCAACATTGTCCTGCCTGTTAACAAAATCGCGGCCATCAACAGCGTGATTAACACGGGAAGCAGCGTGGCTCGGGCAAGCATCCAGTTCCACCAATGAGCGTCGATGTCCATACCCAGCAAGGCTAAGGTCTTCCCTGTTCCCTTGTACGCCCCGGCGCAGACGATCAGATCATCCACCCCCTCAACATAGGTTGTCTTGGGTTCTCTCTGTTTGCTTGTGGGGTTTTCGTATTCGTAGTCCACCCAGCCGTTGCCTTTGGACAGAGCTACTTGTTGGATCTCCCTGCGGAAATACTTGCCTCCGGCCCAATCCTTTTGATCGAGCAGTTTCTGGTTAACCAGTTCCGGTTTTACCGGATGGGACAGCATAGTCATGTTGCGATCATAGACAAACGCGTAGAGTTCTCCTCTGCGGAATTCCCCCTGTGGATTTTGGATTTCCTTCAGAAAAGTCTCCCGGCCGTTCTTCCGGTAGAACTCCACAGCCTTGCGCACCATCGTGCTGGCGTCATCTCTGGTGGCATAACCAACCATGGCCGCCTGCATGTCATAAAGTGGAACAAGCGCCGAAATCCACACTCCCCAGCGGTCGGTGACCGGTCCATCGGTGGCCGCAACTCTGGTATCGAAGACGCGGCGGTAACCTGCCGGCACCTCATCATAGACCTGCCCGGGCGGGGAGTAATCCTTTGAATCGGCAGGCTCGCTGTCCATGAAGAAAAATATAGCGCCGTCGGCCTTGCGGCCCATGAGGTAGATAAAACGGTATTGCGGATTTGCCAAACGAACGGCGGCAAGCTGTGTCTTAAGACGCAGGTATTCTGGTTTTTCCAGGTCGTCTTTCGAGCCGGTAAGGACTTTAACCCGGTCGATGTTCACCGCCTGCGCCACCAGCCGCGCCTGCTGAAGCAGTTCTGCGCGCATCTCGCGATCGGCCCTTACAACCATCCACCAGGCAAACAGCACGCCTACGATAATAATAAGCATCATGAGGAATGAGAAATAAGGAATGCGCAAGGGGATAACTCCTCCCAACCGATATACGTGAACTGTGTTTTTATTTATCATTCATCCCTCCGCATTCA
>CAISEG010000157.1 GCA_903884265.1 uncultured Anaerolineales bacterium
CTGGATACCAATGGCGACGGTAAGACCGACCAATATGGGTTCAGTTTTGACCTGTGGGATATGGAGCCCGGATATAGCGAGGCCATCTGGTCGTATGGCGGCGACATGATCAACGCTGACCATACCCAGACCCTGATCGGGTCACCCGAAGCGCGCCAGGCCTGGCAATTGCTCTACGACATGACCTTTGTCGACAAGTCCGTCCCTGATTCAAATACCTCCGGCCAATACGGCGGGGATACCTTCCTGGCTGGGGTCTCGGCGATGACCCCGATGGGACACTGGTCCGTCCCCGGCTATGCGGATGCGAACCTCCAGTTCGATGTGGCGCCCATGCCCAGGGGACCCGCCGGCCGGTACACCAGCGTCAACAGCGCTGGGTTTGTGATCGCCAAGGGCACTAAGCATCCCGCCGAAGCATTCTCTTTCCTCAAGTTTGTACTCAGCAATGCTGGCCAGACCCGCCTGGCAGAACTGGGCTTTGCCTGCCCGGTGCTTCAGTCAATCGCCCAAAGCTCGACCTTCCTGCAGCAGAAGATTACCATCAACCAGCAGGCCTTCCTGGATGCGCTGCAGTACGCCCGCATCAAGCCGGTCTTTAAAGGCTACGACGAGTGGGCCTCCGCCGTGGGTGACGGCATGGCTCCTGTCTGGCGCGGCGAAGCGGACCTCAAGACCACCCTCGACGAGGTCGTGATTGCGGCAGACGCGGTCCTGGCAAAGAACAAGTAGGTCATTTCTCCAATTGGGTGCAGGCCAATTTCCTGCACCCAAACCCTGTTCATATTTCTTACCTTCTTTTTTGGAGGCTTTATGGAATTTGGCATCAAGCCACTCGGACGGGAACGTCTCTGGCTGTGGACCCTGCTGTTACCGACGCTCTTCGGCCTGGTTTTCAGCGCCTTCGGATCCCTCCTGGCGACGATCGCCCTGAGCTTCACGAACTGGGACCTGTTGAGTAGCCCAACGTGGGCCGGACTGAAAAATTACATTGCCCTGTTCACGGATGCCAAATTCCTGAAGTCCCTATCAAACACAGCCATCTTTTCAGCCATGTACGTGCCGGGCGTGGTCATCATTTCCCTACTGGTAGCCGTCCTGCTGAACCGGAAGATCCGCGGCATTGGTATCTTCCGGACTGCCTATTACCTGCCCGCTGTGACCTCAGCCGTCGCAACAGCCCTGGTTTGGAACATGATCTACGGCAAGGACACCGGCATCCTAAACTATGTGCTGGGACTCCTCCATCTCCAACCAATCTGCTGGCTGTGCACCAGTCACGCGATGGTCTCGGTGGTGATCGTCAATATCTGGGGAGCAATCGGGGAAGGTATGATTATCTTCCTGGCCGGCCTGACCGCCATCCCGCGCGAATACTACGAGGCAGCCATGATGGATGGTGCCAGCTTAACCAAACAATTCTTCAGGATAACTCTGCCGCTGATCACGCCGAGTATCTTCTTCCAGACATTGATGGCCACCATTAATGCATTCCAAGCCTATGACTATATTTACATGCTAACCCGCCAGGGCCAGGGAGACAGCAACATCCCTGTGGTGGTCTTCTCGATCTATCGCAATGCCTGGTATTTTGGTAATTATGGTGGGGCCAGCGCCCAAGCTATCGAGCTGACCGTGATCGTGGCTATGCTCATGCTGATTTACTTATGGCTGGAAAAACGCTATGTCTTTTACGAATAGGCCTACAGGTGAATAATATGAAACAGAAGCGCATGCTCGATATTGTTACTTATATTTTTTTGACCGCCGGCGCCTTGCTTATGGTGATCCCTTTCTTCTGGATGATCTCGACCTCGTTCAAACTACCGGCTGACCAGTTCTCCAAGACGCTCATCCCCAACCCAGCTACGCTATCTAACTACACGAAACTGTTCAGCGTGGATTTGAACTTCCCACTGCTCTTCCTGAACAGCACTGTTATTTCCGGTTTAATAACGATAGGTCAATTATTAACCTGCTCGATGGCCGCCTTCTGTTTTGCAGTCGTTAAATTCAAAGGACGCGAACTGCTTTTCGGGGCGCTGCTAGCCACAATGCTGATCCCGTTCCATGTGACCCTGATCCCAAACTTTATCATCTTCCGTTGGCTGCACTTAATCGGGACCAGCGTACCCCTCTGGCTGCCGGCCTTTTGGGGCGGAGCCTTTGGAACCTTTCTCATCCGCCAATATTTCCTGACGATCCCACGCGACCTGGTGGATGCCGCCCGTGTGGACGGAGCCTCGCTGGTACAGATCTTCTGGAAGGTTTATATGCCGCTCGCCACACCAGCCCTGGCAGCCCTGGCCATCTTCACCTTCCAGGGCGCCTGGAATGACCTGTTGCACCCGCTGATCTACATGCCGGCTGCCCCGAACACCACCCTGACCGTTGGCCTGGCATTCTTTCAACAGCAGATGTCACACGGAGGACAATTCACGGTCTTGATGGCGGGTGCCTTCATCAGTATCCTCCCGCTGCTCGTGATCTTCTTCTTCGCCCAGAAACTCTTCATCGAAGGTGTGGCCCTGAGCGGAATAAAAAGGTAGAATAAAACCCTCATGATCAAGGAGACCTTATGACCAAAATCACTTTCATCGGCGCAGGCAGCCTCGGTTTCACCGCCGGACTCGTGCGCGACATTCTGACCTTTCCGCTGCTGCAAGAGGCCCACATCGCCCTAATGGACATCGACGCCGAAAGGCTCGACTTCGCCCACAAGACCGTGTTGAAACTCGTGGAGGCCGGTAAATACCCTGCCAAAATAACCGCCACCCTCGATCGGGTCGAAGCGCTCAAAGACGCAGACGTGGTGCTTACCACCATCCTGGCGGGCAGCACCGAGGTATGGCGGCACGACATCGAGATCCCCAAGAAATACGGCGTGGACATCAATGTCGGCGACACACGTGGGCCTGCGGGAATTTTCCGTTTCCTGCGCACCCTACCGCCGATGCAGGATATCGTGCACGACATGGAAATATACTGCCCGAACGCGATCCTGCTCAACTACACCAACCCAATGGCGATGTTGTGTGGAGCCCTCCAGCGACAGACAGTCATACCAGTGACCGGTCTATGCCACTCGGTGCAGGGCACGGCCATCATGCTGGCAGTCTGGATCGGGGCGTTATGGCCCGATGTGAGTTATGTCTGTGCGGGCATCAACCACCAAGCCTGGTACCTGAAATATGAAGTCAACGGCCAGGATGCTTACCCGCAAATCCATAAAGCCATCACCGAAAATCCCGATATTTACAACGAAGAGCAGGTGCGCAACGAAATGTACCTGGCGCTCGGTTATTATGTTACCGAATCGAGCGGGCACAACTCGGAATACAACTGGTGGTTCCGTAAGCGACCTGACCTGATCGAAAAATACTGCACGCACGGAACCGGTTGGAACCCCGGCGAGTATGCCTATATCCTGAAGGAATACCAGAACACCGAGGCGACCTGGAAGGACGGGGTACGCGTGGAACTGGCAAAGGAAGTCACACGCGCCGACCTGGCGCGCGGCCTGGAATATGCCGCTTACATTATTAACGCCCTGAAAGGCGGCGAACCGTTCAAGTTCAACGGCAACGTGCCAAATACAAAGATCATCACCAACCTACCCGAAGGCGCTTGCGTCGAAGTGCCGGTCTACGTGGACAAAGCTGGTTTCCACCCGCTGCACGTCGGCGCGCTGCCTCCCGAATGCGCCTTGCTGACCCAGCTTTCCAGCGGCATCGAAGAGATGGCCATCACCGCTGCCCTGACCGGCGACCCGATCATGGTCTACCGCGCCATCTGCCACGACCCGCTAACCGCCTCCGTGCTGTCACTGGCGGAGATCCGCCAGATGACCAACGACCTCTTTGCCCAACAGAAGGAATATCTGCCCCAATTCAAGATCCACAAGGTATGAGCCGAATCCCGCTTCTTTTTTGGACCCTGTCTTTGATTCTTATCTCCTGTGCCTTACCATACAAAACCATGACCCACTCTCCTATCCCATCCTCCCCTTCCCCCGCCCCGGATTGGTGGCATCCAACTCCAGGTCTGACCTGGCAATGGCAACTGGACGAGAATATTGACACCACTGTAAAAGCAGAAGTCTACGACGTCGATCTGTATGTAGACCAGTCGGTGATCGACGACCTGCATGCCCGCGGGGTAAAGGTCATCTGTTATATCTCCGTTGGCTCTTGGGAGGACTGGCGCCCTGACGCGGATCAATTTCCGCCCGAGGTGCTGGGCAAAGATTACGAGGGCTGGGCAGGTGAACGCTGGCTGGATATCCGCCGCCTCGACCTGCTGGCTCCCATCCTGCGCGGCCGCCTGGAGCTGTGCGCGGCAAAAGGCTTCGACGGCGTTGAGCCTGACAACATCGAGATTCATGACAATGAGACCGGATTCCCGATCACGTATGCAGATCAATTAGCATACGCCAGATGGCTTGCCGATGAAGCCCATGCGCGTGGGCTAGCCATTGGTCTGAAGAATGCCCCCGACATGGTAGCCGACTCACTCGACTGCTTCGATTTTGCGATCACCGAGGATTGCGCCTCCTCTGGCTGGTGTGACCAAATGATCCCGTTCATTACGACAAATAAACCTGTTTTCGCGGCCGAGTACACCGACGTAGAAGTGGACTTCCCCGGTGCCTGCGCATGGGGTCATGAACATCGTTTCAGTTTCATATTAAAGAACCGGATCCTGACCGCGTTTCGGTCCACTTGCCCGTAGGTTATGATTTTATGAAGACATCACTTTCAATTGGTAAACTGCGGGGTTTGCAGCAATGTACTTCTGAGGGCGGCACCTTTACCTGCCTGGCTCTCGACCACCGCCAGAACCTGCGCAGAGCGAATCCCGCTTTTATCGATAACGCGGAACTCTCGCGCTTCAAACTGGAAGTGATCGCCACGCTTGCGGACCTGTCCACAGCTGTACTGCTTGACCCGGAGGTCTCAGCTGCCCAAGCTATCGCAAAGGGCGCATTACCCGGTAAATCGGCGCTAGTGGTTGCGGTCGAATCGACCGGTTACGGAGGTCTGGCGACTGCCCGCCAGAGCCAGATCCTGCCTAGCTGGAGCGTGGAAAAAGCCAAACGGATGGGCGCCAGCATGATCAAGCTGCTGGTCTACTATCATCCTGACTCGCCCACAGCGCCTGAGATTGAGACCTTTGTACAACAGGTAGCAGATGAATGCATGCGTTACGACCTGGGCATCATGCTCGAGCCACTTTCGTATTCGATGGATCCGTCCAAGAAACTCTCTTCTGCCGAAAAACGCCATGTTGTCACCGAAACCGCCCGGCGCCTCGTTCAACCCGGGATTGATGTGCTCAAGGCTGAGTTCCCGTTGGACATTGCTGAAGATACGGACAATTCGAAATGGGCTGAGGCCTGCGCGGATATTTCCGCGGCCAGCCGCGCGCCGTGGATCGTGCTTTCTGCTGCCGTGGACAATGAGGTTTATCTGAATCAAGTGGAGATCGCCTGCCGCGCGGGTGCCTCCGGCTGTGCGGCAGGACGCGCCGTCTGGCAGGAGGCAGTAAGCAAGGATGGGGAGAGGCGCCTAGAATTCCTGCGCACCACCGGCCGCGATCGTCTTTCACGTCTTGCCAAGCTGTGCTCCGAAGCTGGCAGGTCATTTAATGATTTCTACACCTCAGACGCGCCGTTCGATTGGTATCAGGATTATTGACCAGGGAACAGAACCATAGTTTCGCCCCGCCAGATGAATGAAAAGCCCCCAACAAAAATGACCAGATCATTTGACATCCTTGTTGCAGGCGAAATCAACCCCGATCTCATTCTGACCGGTGATGTTGCCCCGATCTTTGGACAGTTCGAAAAGCTGATCGACTCGGCCAGCCTGGCAATCGGTTCCTCTTCAGCCATCTTTGCCTGCGCCGCGGCCCGGCTTGGGCTGAAAGTCATTTTTATCGGAATGTGCGGAGATGATATTTTCGGCCGCTACATGTTGGATGAAATGTCCAAGCGCGGCGTGGATGTGTCAAATGTAGTCGTCATACCCAATGGACAGACCGGTTTGAGCGTGATATTGTCACGCGGCGCGGACCGAGCCATCCTGACCCACCCTGGCCTGATCTCTACTCTGAAGGCTGAAGCTGTTCCTGACCGCCTGCTAAGAAAATCCCGCCACATACACGTTGCCAGTTATTTTCTCCAGACTTCGCTTCAGCCCGGCCTGCCAGGCCTCTTTGCCCGTGCCCAAGCTCTCGGACTTTCGACCTCACTGGATACTAATTGGGATCCTTCCGGAAAATGGCGCGGATTCAATTCATTGCTTCAAAAAGTGGACGTGTTCCTGCCGAACAAGAAAGAGACGCTCGCCCTGACAGGCACAAAAAGGATCGGACCTGCCAGCCAAAAACTCAGTGGGTTGTGCAAAGTCGTAGCAATCAAGCTGGGTGCGGACGGTGCCATCGCCCAAAGGGGTGAAGAGACCGCCCGGGTAAAAGCCCAGAAGATCATGGTGGTCGACACGGTGGGTGCTGGAGACACATTCGATGCAGGCTTCCTCTTCGGGTGGCTGACCGGCTGGAGCCTGGAAAAAACCCTCGCGCTGGCAGTCGCTTGCGGTTCCCTCTCGACCCGGGCTCCAGGCGGTACGTCTGCCCAGCCAACGCTGGAAGAAGCCATGCAATATGTCCAATCCACTTGATGAAATCGTCCGAACCCAGAAGCTGGGAGAAGCGCGTGGCATCGCTTCGATCTGTTCGGCCCATTCATGGGTTTTAAAAACCGCTCTACGCGGAGAAGCTAGCATTCTCGTTGAGGCCACCTGCAACCAGGTCAACCAATTTGGCGGCTACACCGGCATGACCCCGATGGATTTCTTCCGCTTTGTGGAAGACATCGCTGCACAGAATAAATTCCCAAAAGCAAAAATCCTTCTAGGCGGTGACCATCTTGGCCCATCCCCCTGGCAGCAAGAGCCTGCCATCCACGCCATGGCGAAAGCCGCCGAGATGGTGCGTGGATATGTACAGGCTGGTTTCACCAAGATACACCTGGACGCCAGCATGCGCCTGGCGGATGACCCACCCGGGCCGCTCGCGCCCGTGACATCTGCCCTGCGAACAGCCGAATTAGCCCGTGCCGCTGAAGAGTCGCTCCCCAATCCACCATCCACGCTGAGGTATGTGGTTGGAACTGAGGTCCCGAGGCCGGGTGGAGCGCGGGAACACGAGAACGGGTTCAGGGTGACGACTGCGGAGGATGCCCGTTGTACGCTGGAGATTACTCAGGCAGCATTTGCGAAGGCTGGATTGGAATCAGCTTGGGCACGCGTAATCGCGATGGTCGTTCAGCCGGGGGTCGAGTTTGGGGACGATTTCGTGTTGGATTACAACCCCAAGGGTGGGCGCGACCTGGCACGTTTTTCTGAAACGACGCCGTTCGTCTTTGAAGCTCATTCCACCGATTACCAGAAACGCGAAAACCTGCGCAGTCTTGTCCGGGACCATTTTGCCATCCTGAAGGTTGGACCCGCATTGACATTTGCCTTCCGGGAGGCTACCTTCGCCCTGGCAATGATGGAAGATGAGTTGATCCCCGCCGGGCAGCGCTCGAACCTCATCGAGGTGCTGGATGAGCTAATGATTCGCCAGCCGCAATACTGGAAGGAATACTATTACGGGGACGAGAATGAAAAACGCCTGAAACGCCAATTCAGCCAGAGTGACCGAATCCGTTATTATTGGGGGTTTCCACAGGTACAAGTTGCGTTTGATCAGTTGTTAATAAATCTTGAGGGGAAAAAGTTACCGCCGGCATTGGTCAGTCGGTATGCGCAGGAACAATGGGAAAGGATTTGCGGCGGGGAGATCGCCAATACGCCTGAGGCTATCATTCTGGATAAGATCAATTCAGTACTAGTGGATTACACATTTGCGTGTCGATAAAGAAAATGGCCAGGGACTGCCTGACCTTTTTGCCCATTTTCATCTTTCATTTGACGAAACGTTAACTATTCTCAAGCCCTTGTCGAATCTCAATTTCATCAGCAATCGTTGCAACTCGCTTCCTCATCGCCACCAAAGCCACAGCCCGATTGCCACTACCAAGCCCAACAGCACCCCTCCCAGCGCTTCCAGAGGGGTGTGCCCAATCACTTCACGCAAACGTTGTTCATTGATCGGATGACCTTTTAATAATTCTTCCACCAGAATATTGATCTGCTTGGCTTGCATCCCAGCCTGGCGACGCACTCCCGTAGCATCGTAAACGACGACCATGGCGAAGGCGACCGCCACTGCAAAAAGAGGGGTATCAAATCCGGAATGCAAGCCGACCGCCATGGCTGCTGAAGTAACCAGGCAGGAATGGGAACTGGGCATCCCACCAGCTGCGAAAAATAAGGCCCAATCCCAATGCCCCTCCCGGAGGTAATCCACAGGGATTTTCAACAATTGAGCCAGGATCCATCCCGCCATTGCAGTCCATAAAACGTGGTTTTGGAAAAGAGGGCCGAGGCTCATGGGTTTTCCTTGAAATCTTCAAGCGATTCGCCCACCAGCACCTGGACTTTCAACTCAGCTTTATCCAGGAGTTCGGCACATCGCTTGGTCAATGCCTGGCCGCGCTCGAAGAGTGTCATTGATTCTTCCAAGGGTCGATCTCCCGTTTCAAGTGCCGCGACGATCGTTTCGAGTTCAGCGAAAGCCTCTTCGTAGGTTAATCCATCGATTGGTTTGGGTTCATTTTTTGCCATGATCACCTATCCATCGCCCGAGACACGGGCATCGAATTCACCGTCCCGCAGGCGGACGCGCAGCGCATCTCCATCCTGAACCTGGGCTTTGCTGGTGACAATCCGCTTGTTTTTTGTGACGACCGCATATCCACGCTGCAGGACAGCCAGTGGACTGAGTGCCGTCAGGCGATTTTCCAGTCCCTTCAGCCGCGCGGCGGTAAGTTCGAGCCGGTAAGCCTGCGTGGTGTTCCCACGGCGGTTCAATTCATCCAACCGCTGACGTTCGGTCTGCACCCTGCGGATTGGGGAGTAGAAACGTAGACCGCTTTGGAAACCCTCCAAAAGATTATGCTGACGTTCGAAGAGCACCCCCATGCTTCCTCCGAGGATTCTTGCCAATTCTTCCAATGTCTGTCGGAGCTCCATCACCGTGATCGAGGATGCCAACTCGGCTGCCGCGGTGGGTGTAGGAGCACGCAAGTCGGCAGCAAAATCAGCCAGGGTGAAATCCGTCTCGTGGCCCACGCCGGTGATCACTGGCACTTGAGACTCGCTCACGGCGCGCACGACACGTTCATCATTGAAAGCCCACAGATCTTCGATGGAACCGCCACCGCGTGCCAGCAGGATAACATCCGGTACGATTATCCGGTTCAGGTTCCGCAAGGCTGCCTGGATAGCAAGTGGGGCCTCGTCTCCCTGGACTGGGACGGGAGCCAGGGTCACATCCGCCAGCGGCATCCGCCTACGGAGAGTATTGAGCATATCACGCAAGGCTGCACCGGTTGGGCTAGTCACAATTCCAATACGGCGCGGCGAGTTCGGGATGAGGCGCTTGCGGGTAACATCGAATAGTCCATCAGCCTCCAGCATTGCCTTGAGCCGCAGGAATTCTTGGAAGAGCGCTCCCTCTCCCAGCGGACGGAGGCTGTCAGCGTAGAGCTGATATTGGCCGGCTATTTCGTAAATCCCAAGATTACCATGCACTTCTATCGCCATCCCATCCTGCAGCCCGACACGCAGGCGGACGGCTTCGGTCTTCCACATCACGCAACGCAAGGAAGCACTGGAATCTTTCAGGGTGAAATAAATGTGTCCGGAGGATGGTCGCGACAGGTTGGAAATCTCCCCTTGCACCCAGACGCCCTGAAGAACTGTGTCACCCTCGAGCAACTGGCGTAAATGACGCGTCAAATCGGTGACAGTCCAGCGCGGGGATGCGTCAAAAAGCGACAGTTGTTCCATAGATAGAGAATACTATTGTTCAGAAAGACTGTCAACTATCAAGAAGGCGACTTCAGTTTACACATGACCTACAGGCGAAAATCAGCCTTTGTGGCTTTTTTTTTGTTACAATGGGAAAATATATGAAAAGACTCTGGGCGCCCTGGCGCATGAAATTCGTTGAGACAAAAACTGCAGGTTGTGTATTCTGCAATGTACAGAAAGAGACTGATGGTCCCGATAACCTGGTCATTTCCCGCGGGAAGAATTGTTTTGTTATTCTTAACCGCTTCCCTTACACCAGCGGTCATCTGCTGGTCGTGGCAAATCAACATAAGAATTCAATCGAAGACCTGGATGCGGAAACACGGGCCGAGATGATGGAACAGACAACGCGGGCGATGGTTGTGCTACGCAGCGTCTACCATCCGGACGCTTTCAATGTCGGCGCTAATATCGGCGAAGCCGCAGGAGCGGGTATTGCCGGGCACGTTCACATCCATGTGGTACCGCGCTGGACCGGCGACTCAAATTTCATGATGACACTGGCTGAAATAAAAGTGATGCCTGAAGCACTGGTCGAAACCTATGCCCGAGTCCTTGCCGCTTGGGATAGTCGCTGAAATTCGTTTTAAACCTGGGGTAGGTACACGCGACCATCCTTATAATCCCGGGTCTCTCCCTCCCTCGTTTGGTAACTTTGACGGGGAAGAAGTGTTTAAACAGAAAACCCAGGGAATCCTGGAACCATCCCGAGCATGAGAATTTTCAAAAAGACCCACAATGGCACCGACGGAACAAAAAATGGAGCGTGCGGTATATGATTTTGTCATTATCGGTTCCGGTTTTGGCGGTTCCGTCTCTGCGATGCGGCTGACGGAAAAGGGCTACTCGGTCCTCGTTCTTGAAAAAGGCAAGCGCTTCCGTGACCAGGATTTTCCTACAACCAACTGGCAATTCTGGAAATACCTGTGGATGCCGGCCTTCCGCGCATATGGGGTCCTGCAGATAAGTATTCTCAAAGGTGCAATGGTCCTGCATGGAGCGGGTGTAGGGGGCGGGAGCCTGGGCTATGCCAACGTGCTTGAGATCCCCACTGATGAGACCTTTGCCACCCCCGCTTGGAACACGCCTGTCGCCTGGGGAAAAGTGCTCAAACCTTATTATCAGACCGCCAAAGAAATGCTCGGCGTGGCGCGCAATCCCAAACTTTGGAAGGCTGATGCACTTTTACACACAATGGCCGAAGAGCGCGGCATGGGCGCGACTTTCCGTCTCACCGACGTTGGCGCTTATTTTGGGGATGCGGGCTGTACAGTTCCAGACCCTTACTTCAGCGGCGCAGGCCCCGAGCGGGCTGGATGCCGCCACTGCGGCGGCTGTATGGTCGGCTGCCGGTATAATTCCAAGAACACACTCCCCAAGAACTATCTGTTTTTTGCAGAGAAGAACGGAGCCAGGGTTGTTGCAGAGTCAGAAGTCATAGATGTAAAACCTCTCGAAGGGGGCACCGGCTACGAACTCACTTACCAGTCAAGCACCCATGTCTTGAAAGGGTGTCGCCAACAGATCCAAGCTAGGAATGTGATTTTCTCAGCAGGCGTGATGGGGACGATAAAACTACTCCTCCGCCTCCGGGACGATATGGGATCTCTGCCAGATCTTTCCCTGCGTCTGGGCGATGTTGTCCGCACCAACTCGGAAGCGCTGCTGGGAGCGGTAGCCAGAAAATCGGATATCAACTATTCGGAGGGGGTCTCGATCTCCTCCATCTACAACCATGACAGCATTACACGTGTCGAGCCGGTGCGCTACCCGGATGGATCGTCGCTGATGCGCTTCCTGGCTGCGCCCCTGATCGACACAAACGTGAGAGTGCCGGTGCGCGTTTTACGTTTCCTGGGCTGGGCCTTCACTCATCCGCTAGACTTCGCAAAAGCCCTGATCCTGCCCGGCTGGGCGCATAACGTGACCATCCTGCTGGTGATGCAGCACGCCGATAACCGCATGCGCTTCCGTATGGGACGCAGTATTTTCACATTATTCCGCCGGAGAATGGTGGTCGAACCTGAACCAGGATATGAGATCCACGCCCAGGTGGATGGCTCGCACGAGTTAACCCGCGATTTTGCGAAACGTATCAATGGGATTGCGCTTGGTTCACTGGGCGAAAACCTACTCAACCTTCCCACCACTGCCCACATCCTGGGTGGGGCTCCGATGGGCCGGGATGCAGGCGAAGGCCTGGTGGATGGAAACTTCGAAGTGCATAACTATCCCGGAATGTATGTGATCGATGGCTCAATCGTCCCAGCCAACCCGGGGGTGAATCCGAGCCTCACCATCACCGCCCTGGCGGAGTATGCCATGAGCAAGATCCCAGCCAAATAAACCTTAATAACCACAAGAGGCAGGGGGTTTCCCTTGGCTCCTTTGAACTCTTTTCTTTCGTTGTCTTTGGTAATTTCAGAGGTTACTTTTTCCGGTTTTGTACATACGCCTTCACAGCTTCGCGCATGAACCCGGCCAATTTCGGGTGGATCTTGTCAAAGTTCACACGGAAACGTGCATCCTCGCTGTACCCATTGGCAAGACCAACCAACTGCTCATCGTTCGGACTCCAGAAGTTCTGCATGTTCTGATGCCAGTGGGCGATCAAAGCCTGGACTTCCGGGCTGGCCGCGCCCTTTGGCATAGCCTTGACCAGATCAAGGTAGATGGTTTTACCGTCGGCAAGAATGCGGTCCTTCTCAGCAGGTGTGTATGCCTTCCACTTCCTGTTGGATGCTCTTACCGTTTCGGGATCATACATCTGCTCCGCTTCCAAAGCGTACTTCTCCTGTTCTTCTTCGCTAAAGCCTTCAAACAATCCTTTTGC
>CAISEG010000158.1 GCA_903884265.1 uncultured Anaerolineales bacterium
TCCTGTAGCTTCTGAGCGCCACGGGTCTTTTCGAGGTCGCACTGCTTATCGAACATAGCCAGTTCGTGGGTACGCTCGTTCTTCTTGTCGAAGGACTTCAGAACTTCAGGGATAAGCCGGAAAACGCCGCCAAGCAGGCTTCCGAAGATACCGCCACCCAACAATTCAAACATAGCGTTCACCTTTTGTTCTTATTTGAATACGATCTTTGCCAATATCCCGGCCATGCCAGACATCAATAGAATACCGCCACCGATCAAAAGTCGGTTCGTCCCTTCTATGCTTTTTTCCAGCTTTCCTGCGGAAATTATGAGGCTTCCATACCGTTCCACGCATACGGCCTCGTGGGTTGATTGCTTGATTTCCACCTCACGAAGGCGGTCATATATCTCTGAATTTTCAGTCATTCCGCCGCCTGCGCCTGTTTCCCCATAACGAAGTCCAGATTGGACTTCAGCCTCTGATTATCAGGTGCCGCCTCAACTGCCAACTTGGCCTGCTCAATTGAGATGTCTTTTAGGCCAATATGCCAAGCCGCAATACTGGCTAGATCGTGAGCCTTGAAGCCCCAAACCTCCGGGTCGCAGGTATATACAAGCTGCTTGTCCTTGATCGACAAGGCCCTCATGGCCGCCGCATAGCATTCCGGCCACTGGCTCTGGCGGTACTTTAACAGGGAAATGGCGCACCAAGGCTCGCGGGTGTTAGGGGCTTCGGCGCAAGCCTTGTGATAAGCCCCTTCCGCCTCCCACTGCATGCCCTTTTCCTCGTAACACTGCCCAAGGACCCTATAAGCATAGCACCGCTCGTTGCCCCAAGTGGCCTCCGGCATGTTCAGATACCTGTTTATGGCAACGATTGCCTCGTCCCACTTCCGGTAAAAGGATAGCTCACGGGCGTAATAGAAGGCGTTGCGCGGGCAACGGGGGTCTTCCTTGACCGATACCGCCAGAAGATCGAGGTACTGGCCCCGGCTCTTCGTAGGATCAGGGTGGTGGCTGACCAAAAGCATGTCCGTATCCGCCCAGACCTCTACCGTCCGGGGGTCTGGCATGGGGTATTCATGGCACGGGTGGTGCCACATATAACCCTTACGGGCATGGATTTTCTCGTACTTGAACTTGATCCCGCAGCCCCAATCAAAGAAATAGCGCAGACGAGTGACCTTTTCGGTCCATACCCGCTCGATCTCTTCGCGCCAACCGGGTTCTAAGATTTCGTCCAGATCAAGCGAGATACAAATATCTGCGTCAGCCGGGATAAGCGCCAGAGCGGCGTTCCGAGCCAGATCAAAGCGCCAAGGAGTGATACAAATAGTAGGAACGATACAGCCAAAACCCTGAGCAAGGGCGACAGTATTATCCGTACTACCAGTGTCGGCAATGACAACATAATCGGCATCCTTTGCAGAGTTGCAGAATCTTTCGACAAAAGCCTCTTCGTTTTTGCTTATGGCATAGACCGCGATCTTCAATTTACGTCCCCTCTTATGTAAATTGTCATACATATTATGGGTTGTACCCCAGTCATGCCGGGAGAAAACAGGCCCATTTCCAGTGTAAGTAAACCCGTCAAAGTGGTCCGGGATGAAATAATGAGACGGCCAGACGGTAAAATCACTCACCGGCTCGGCCTTTAAGACCCCGGTTAGACGCCGGGGGCCAGTCCCGTACCATGCGGGCTTACCCTCAACGTCGTCATCTGCCTTAATCTCTTGTATCACCTTCCAGAGGCGCTGATCTCCCGCCTTAGCTGCAATATACCCGCAGGCTATCAGGCCTTCTCGGACGGTCTCGTTCTCCCAAGAGACGCATAAATCGCTGTCAAATAGCCAATCCTCCAGCGGTTTAACGCACTGGCTATCGGCATCGACGTAAAATCCGCCTTCATTATAAAGGATTTCATAGCGCATCATGTCCGCAACGCCGCACATTTGGCGCTGCCACATGGTCTCCATGCGGGCCTTATTTACCCAATCTGTCTCGGCATATTCCTTGTTTCCCCAAACCTTTACTGTCCAGCCGGGGTTCATATATCGCCAAGTATTGATGTAATTGTCTGGGCGCTTACTTCCGTCCCCTACCCAGATCATATGGATGACCTTGGGGATCATAATTTGGTGCTTGGACCAGACGTAGACGCCTATTTCCCCGTCTATGGCCGACCAAGAGGGCCTTCCAAATGCCGCTTTGACACGGGCGTCAGTCCAGTCATCGACTATATGACGCTCATGAGGGTTCCCGCCCCAGTCGCCTTGCGGGAAATGCCCAATCGGGATGCTCGCAATAACCGTGTCTGCAACCTGCCGAAGCCTATCGAGAAGGCTTTTGGCCTCGTCTTCGGTCATATGCTCCAAAACGTCACCGGCAAACGCTATATCGAACCTGTCTTCTGGCTCAAAAACATGCGTTCTGGCG
Source organism: uncultured Anaerolineales bacterium (assembly GCA_903884265.1). Classification (GTDB taxonomy): domain Bacteria; phylum Chloroflexota; class Anaerolineae; order Anaerolineales; family Villigracilaceae; genus UBA877. The sequence continues at coordinate 2,418 of CAISEG010000158.1, forward strand.
TCAGATACGATGAGATTAGGGTACAGTGCTTTGAGGCCATAAGCCTCTACATACGGCTCCCAGACCTCAATGCCGGTCCAGTCAGACCCCGGAAATAACTTGGCATAGGTGCCTTCGCCGCATCCAATATCCAGCATTTTGTCGTGCTTTAATGAGCCGACAATTCGCTTTATGTGCTTTTTACCGTCTTGAGAACTTGTTGGCA
>CAISEG010000159.1 GCA_903884265.1 uncultured Anaerolineales bacterium
ATGGAAGACGCTTTCTGTCCGCGATCTATTCTTCTTTTTCCTGTTGAGTCCGCGCCCGGTCACCAAGGATGAAATTGGCGAAGCCTTTTGGCCGGACATCGACCCGGCCCAGTTGAAATTGCGGTTCAAGAACAATCTTTACCGGCTGCGGCACGCCCTGGGGCAGGATGCGGTCTTATTCGAGAATAACCAGTATTTCTTCAACCGCAGCCTGGATTATGAATACGATGCAGAGGATTTCGATGCCCAACTTGCACAGGCGAAGATCGCTGAACGGGTTGAAGACAAGATCGCACTTTTGCATGCTGCCACCAAACTCTGGCACGGCCCTGCCCTTCAAAGCATGGATGCTCACTGGGCCTGGCCAGAACGGCAGCGCCTGGAACACGCTTATCTCGAGGCGTTGCGACAGCTTGCCGAACTCCACCGCCAGGCAGGAGACTTAGAAGCGGCTGTGCAGGCCTGCCATAAGGCCCTAGAAGTGAACTCCTGTCTCGAAGATTTTCATCGCCTGGCAATGCGCCTGCACGCTGAGCGGGGGGACCGGCTGACGGTCATCTGGCAATATCAAGCCTGCCGGGAGGCATTGCAGGCCGAAATGGGCATGGCACCTTCAGAAGAGACACAAGCGTTATATCAACGTCTGACATCCTGATCTCCGCTGCTCATTGGGCCCGTGTTCAATGAGCGATTAATGCCCCTCCGAGGGCGTTTGTCTTTTAATCTTCGCACCATGTTTTGGAGCCACCTTTGAAGCCTATACAGGCGTATGATAAACAGATATTCCATATAAAAAGAGGTGTCTAATGAAAAACCAGATTGCAAAACTTTTTGTCTTTCTCCCGAAGATCAATCGTCAACACATTCAAGTTGCTTTTGCGCTCCTGGCGCTGGTCCTGTTCGTCATTGGTGCCGGTGCTCCGTCTGACGGCGGGATAATTTCACGCTAGAAAATGATCCTGCTGGTTGCCATCCTGGCCGGGTGGGTGGCGGGGCTTATCCTCACCCGTTCACAGAAGCGTCCCTGGACGGTTCCGCCCCTTTCCAAGTCCTGGATGGTCCTCGTTGCTTTTCTCCCCCAGTTCATCCTTCTGTACATGCCGGGGATACGTGCCCGGGTGCCGGACAACCTGGCGGCTGCCGGCTTGTTGGTTTCATTAGCCCTGCTCCTGGTCTTCTGCTGGTTCAACCGGCGGTTATCTGGAGTGTGGCTGCTTGCACTGGGGCTGTTTTTTAATTTGCTGGTCATAGCGACCAATAGCGGATTCATGCCGATCAGCCCGCAAACCGCCAGTCAGCTTGTGCCGCATGAAACCCTGGCAGCTCTTGGGAGCGGAGACAGGTTCGGCACCAAGGATATCCTGCTCCTGCCTGAACAGACGCGCCTGATCTGGCTTTCTGACCAGTTTTTACCTCCCAAAGGGTTTCCATACCAAGTTGCTTTCAGCGCGGGTGATATGCTCATTGCCGCCGGAGCCTTCTGGTTGATGGTTACCCAGGGCAAGACTTTAGTAGCACCAAAAAGCAAGATAGCAAAGGAGAGTAAATGTTAGCTATGAATGAACTTCAATTTTCCACTTCCCTTATGGTCTCTTCATCAATTCAAGATCACCTTGAAATCTCCCGACTGGTGGCTGCGGCGGTTGTCAATCCAACCTTCTGTAACCAGTTGCTGGTGGATCCCAACCAGGCCATCGAAGATGGCTACTACGGAGAAACTTTCAGCCTGACCGATACAGAACGGTATTTACTCTTGTCCATTCATGCTGACTCGCTGGCAGAGTTGACCGAGCAGATCACCCAGGCCTTTGGGTGGAATCAGCAGGTTCAATTGCCGTCCATTACTCAGGCACCGGTTTTTATCGGCACCTGAGCCAAAAAAATAACGGGATAGCGCGGAGGCAGGGGCACGGTGGTTTGGGGAGCCACTGTGCTCCGCATCCGTGTTCCTGGCGTTATTAGAGGTTTAAATGAAAATCGATCCTAAAGAATTACCCAAAAATGAATCACAAGCCGATGCAGTCATCAAGCTGGATGCCATTTTCCGAGCTCATCCGGACCTGCTTTTTTGCATGGATGCGACCGGGC
>CAISEG010000160.1 GCA_903884265.1 uncultured Anaerolineales bacterium
GTCGCCCTTGCTGCGTCTCTCGGGCTTTCTGCCTGCCTCCGCGACCAGGCCGTGGACTCCGCCCAGGCCTTTACCCTTAACCGCGGCTTTGACGTGGTGCTCATCTGTGCCGACACCCCCTCCAATGACCCGGTTGAACTGGCGGCACTTATCGCCCGCGACCGGGCGCGCATCGTCGCCACGGGTGCGGTCGGGCTGACTTTCCCGCGCAAGATCTATTACGAGAAGGAACTCTCCTTCGTCAACTCCCGTTCTTACGGTCCGGGGCGCTACGATGCCTCTTACGAGGAGAATGGACGCGACTACCCCGTCGGTTACGTCCGCTGGACGGAGGCACGCAACTTCCAGGCAGTGGTGGACCTGATGGCCGGCGGTAAACTGAAGGTTGCACCCCTGATAACCCATCGCTTCCCGATCGAAAAAGCAGCTGCTGCCTACGAAGTGATCACCGGCAAGAAAAAGCAGGCCTTCCTCGGAGTGCTGCTGACTTACCCGCTCGACACACCCCCGGGTTCCCGGGTTGTCAGGTTCAACGTGCAACCCTCCAAACGCGAGGGCTTGGTGACGTTGGGTGTCCTCGGCGCCGGTCTCTTTGCCAACGCTACCCTGCTCCCGGCCATCCGGAAGATCCCCGGCATTCAACTGGCCGGTATTGCTTCGGCAGGCGGACTGAACGCCCAGCACTCGGCCAGGAAATTCGGTTTCGCTTACGCCGCCTCCAGCGACGACGAGATCCTCACCGACCCGAACATTAACACGGTTGCCATTCTCACCCGTCACGACATGCACGCCGCTTTGGTGCTGAAAGCCTTGCAGGCCGGGAAACATGTTTTTGTCGAAAAACCCCTCGCCATCACACCCGAAAGCCTGGAGGAGATTGTCCAAGCGCTTTCTTCTGCCAACAGCCTCCTGCTGGCCGGTTTCAATCGCCGCTTTGCACCCCTGGCGGTCGAACTTTCAAAATTCCTGGCGGACCGCCGCGAGCCGCTCCACATGCACTACCGTGTCAACGCCGGGTGCATTCCACTCAACCACTGGGTGCATGACCCGGCTCAGGGCGGCGGACGGATCATCGGCGAGGGCTGTCACTTCGTGGACTTCCTGGCATTTCTGGCCGGAGCTGCACCGCTCTCGGTCAGCGCATCTGCCCTGCCCGACAACGGTAAATACCACCAGGATAATGTCTCGATGACCTTCACTTTCCCCGACGGCTCGCTCGGCGTGGTGGACTATCTTTCCAATGGCGACAAGTCCTTCCCCAAGGAGCGCCTCGAAGTCTTCTGCGGTGGGCGCGTGGCTGTTCTGGACGATTTCCGTTCCCTTGAGTTGGTGCATGCTGGGCAGCGCAGGCTGGTTAAAAAAGCGCAGGATAAAGGCTGGTACGGCGAGTGGGTGGCTTTTTCCAAAGCCATCCGTGAAGGTGGCGAGCCGCCCATCCCGTACGAGCAGTTGGTCGGCGTGACGAAGGCCACCTTCGCGGTGATGGAGTCGCTGCGGGCAGGGAAAACGATCGATATTTGACATGAATATAAAGATCGAAGGCCCCCTTCTCGATCAATCCTCCACCTGCGTCCCTATCCTACGCCTCCTGCCGGAGTGGTTTGGTATTGAAGCGGTCATCCTGGATTACGAGCGGGACATCGGGCATCTGCCGACCTTCCTGGCAAAAGAGGCTGGCAGCTTGCTCGGTTTCCTCAGCCTGAAGCAGCACTACCCTTTCTCAGCGGAAATCTATGTGATGGCCGTCCGCCCGGAAGCCCACCACGGGGGTATCGGGCGGGCGCTGGTGGCAGCTGCCGAAACCCATGCCCGCGGACTGGGTGTCGAGTACATGCAGGTGAAAACGCTCGGTCCCTCCCGCCCGGACGATGGTTTTGCCCGCACCCGGGCCTTTTATGAAGCCGTGGGGTATCGCCCGTTGGAAGAGTTCAAGCAGATCTGGGATAAAAATAATCCCTGCCTGGTCCTGGTAAAACGGTTGTAAGCATGGAACATCTCTTGGAACTGCGCAAGTTGGTCGGTCACCGCCCGCTCCTGATGGTCGGCGCGGCCACGCTTATTGTGGATGATCAGAACCGCCTCCTGCTTCTGCATCGCTCCGACAACGACTGCTGGGGCCCTCCGGGTGGCGCACTGGAATTGGGCGAAGAGGTCGAAACGGCAGCCCGCCGCGAGGTCCGCGAAGAGACCGGGTTGGAGCTTGGTGGGATGACCCTTTTCGGCGTCTTCTCCGGCCCGGAGTTGTTCTACGTCTACCCCAACGGTGATGAAGTTTATAATGTAACCATCGTTTACCTGGCCCGCACTTGGAGCGGGGAAATCCACTTGAATGGCGAGCATACCGCCTGGAATTGGTTTGCTCTCGGAGAAATCCCGGGTAATATCAGCCCGCCCATCCAACCCGTGATAGAACAATTCAAACTCCTATGACCATCAAGCCCTGGAAGATTCTGTATTCGACTCATCTACGGGATAACATCCGTCTCGACCGCTGCGAACTCCCCAATGGGAATATCCTCGAAGGGACAGTCCTTGAATTCAGCACCTGGGCTACAGTGCTGGCTTTGACGAAAGATCAGGAAGTGGTGCTCATCCGCCAGTATCGGCATGGGGCGCAAAAAGTGATCGTGGAGCTGCCCGGTGGGGCAATGGACACGGAAGACGAAAGTCCGTTGGCTGCTGCCAGGCGTGAACTGCAGGAAGAGACCGGTTACACGAGCGAACGGATCGTTCAGGTGGGCTGTGTCTCGCCGAACCCGGCCAACCATACCAACCTGATCTATTCCTTCCTGGCATTGGAGGCCGAAAAGGTCAGCGGTCAGCATCTTGATGCGAATGAAGAGATCGAAGTTTTCCTTAAACCCCTGGAAGAGGTCATCGCCATGGCCAAAAACGGTGAACTGCTCCAGTCGATGCAGGTGAGCACCTTATTCTTCACTCTGGCCTACTTGGACCGGATTTCCTGATGAATCCTTTCACCAAACTAACCATTGCTTTAAAAGCCATTCAACAGTTGGGATTCCAGCCGGTGGCGTTTAACGCCCTCTACCGGTTCGGCCTGGCGACGGGGCATTACAGGCGAGTCACCGGTCGTAAGTCATCAGTCGTTGGTGGAGAATTGAAAGCGGTCCTGCCCTTGCCCCGGCGGGAAGAACTCCTGGCCGTATTAGGCGAAGATGGCCGGGCCAGTTTGATCGCCGAAGCGGATGAGATTGTCGCTGGCAAGATCCGTCTCTTCGGTGGCGACGCTGTGCCGCTTCAACTCACCTTCTCAGAATCTCTTCACCATTGGACAGCCTACGAGTCCATTCCATCTCTGCTTACTCCTCTCTATTCTCAAATACCGGATATCAAATTTCTTTGGGAACCTGCCCGCTTTGGCTGGGCCTTTACCCTCGGCCGTGCCTTCCACCTTTCCGGGGACGAAAAATACGCCGGGACTTTCTGGAAATATTTTGAAACCTTCACCAACGCCAACCCGCCCTGCCTCGGTCCTCACTGGATGTCGGGACAGGAAGTGGCCCTGCGCCTGATGGCCCTCGTCTGGGCCGGGCAGGTCTTCGATCCTGCCTCTGCCTCCACGCCGGAGCGTAAAACCCACCTGGCTGCCGCGGTCGCTGCCCACGCCTCCCGGATTCCCCCAACCCTCGTTTACGCCCGCTCCCAGCAGAACAACCACCTGCTCACCGAAGCCGCCGGGCTTCTCACCGCCGGGCTTTCTCTCCCCGGCCACCCGGATGCATCCCGCTGGCGCAGTCTCGGCTGGCGCTGGCTCAATACCGGGCTTCGGTCCCAGATTGACAACTACGGGGAATATGCCCAGCACAGCACCAACTACCACCGCCTGATGCTCCAGCTGGTCCTGTGGGTGAGCGCGCTGATCCGCGCTAACGACTTCAGTCGTGACTATCTCTGGCCGCATCCGACCCTCGACGCAATCAAACGCTCCATCCACTGGCTCCTGTCGTTGCTTGATTCCGAGTCGGGCCGCACCCCGAACCTGGGCGCCAACGACGGATCATACATCTTTCCCCTGACCGTGCTCCCGTTCGCTGATTACCGTCCCGTCCTGCACGCCGCTGCCCGCGCCTTCCTCGATTACGACCTGCCGCGCGGACCCTGGGACGAGCTGGCGCTCTGGTTTGACACACAGGCCGCGCGGCCAAGAAAGATGCTCCTGCCCCGCTATCTCGGTGATCAGTTGTACGGCAATCGATCCTGGGCTTATTTCCGCACAGCCCAGTTCACCTCCCGCCCGTCCCACGCCGACCAGTTGCATCTCGACCTGTGGTGGCGCGGCTTGAACGTGGCCCAAGACGCCGGGACATTCCTGTACAATGCCGAAAGCCCCTGGGATAACAGCCTGACCACCACCCTGGTTCACAATACTGTTGCCATCAACGGCCGTGATCAGATGACCCGTGCCGGTCGCTTCCTCTATCTGGATTGGGTCAACGCTTACCGGCAATCCCTGCCTGCCGAAGACCCGGCGCAGGTACAGCGCGCACGTGGCCGATATCGGGCAGGCGGCATCCGCCACACGCGCATTGTCAGTGTCTGCGATGACGACCGCTGGCAGGTGGCGGACGAGATCCTGCCCCTGCGCATGCCCTGGGCAAAAAAGCCGCTTACCTTTCGCCTGCACTGGCTCTTGCCGGATTGGGAGTGGGAAGTAGAGAACAGGGAACAGCGGATCGAGATTAGCCTCAAGTCGCCGCAAGGCATAATACGGCTTAACCTGTCTGCTGTTCCAATGTTCTCTGATCTTAATTCTCAATTCTCTATTGTGCGCGCCGGCGAACTGCTCCACGGCTCGGCCGCCCCCGATCTTGTGCGCGGTTGGGCCTCGCCATCCTACGGCCTCAAGGTCCCGGCTCTGTCGCTGGCGATCGAGATGAGATCCGCCAATGAAGTAAAATTCTTCTCGGAGTTCATCTTTCCAAAATGAGTTACCGCGCCGGTATCATCCTCCTGCAAGACGACAAGATTGCGCTGATCGAGCGTCACCGCCTTGGCCTGCATTATTTCACCTTCCCCGGCGGCCATGTGGACGAGGGCGAGACCCCCGAACAGGCCGCCATCCGCGAGACCGAGGAAGAGCTCGGCCTGCAAGTGACCCTCAAACAACTGCTCGCCCGATATGGCTGGCACGGAAAATGGCAGTATTACTATCTCGTTGAAGTCATCGGCGGGGAATTTGGCACAGGTCAGGGGGAAGAAATGCATGACCCGACCCCTGAGCACGGTACGTATCATCCCGTGTGGATGCCGGTCGCCGATTTGCTGTCCCGGCCCGTTTTACCGTCTCAATTGGCCGAACTGGTTGTCCATGGCGTGCAATCGGGATGGCCCGCACAACCGGTTGTGTTCCAGGAAGAACCCGGATAATGCATATCTTGCTGATCCACCAGGCCTTTGCGGCTCTTGACGAGCCCGGCGGGACACGTCACCACGAGTTCGCCCTTTATCTGGCCGCGCACGGGCACAAAGTGACCGTGATTACCAGCCCTGTCAGTTATTTGACGGGCGATTCGGTCGCTCCTTCATCCCTCACCAATTCCGCCGGAGATGAGACGGGGGTGAGGGTGATTCGCGCATACACCTACCGCGCCCTGCACAAATCCTTCGTCCACCGTGTCTTTGCCTTTGTTTCGTTCATGACCTCCTCGTTTTTTATCGGTCTGGGTGTCA
>CAISEG010000161.1 GCA_903884265.1 uncultured Anaerolineales bacterium
CCTTCTCCTTTATGAATTATTCAGAATGCAACAGTTGAGCCAGGTTCAGGTGGCTCAACCACCAGACCGGAAGCAGACTGCCGGTTAACATCATCAGGGATACCCAACCAAGACTGGAAAGGGCCGTTTGGGGTTCCAGGCGAGGTACGATCGTAAAACTTGGGACTGCCACCTTTACGCCCGTGATAAAGACCAGCGTGAATAAAGCCCCCAGGAGGATGCCCAGCAAGGTAATTCCTCCTGCCTGTGCCAACAGATAACCGGCAAGGGAAAAAGTGGAAAAACCGGTTGTGCGTAGAATGGCCATCTCGTGCCGGCGTCGCCAGGCCAGCCGCCAGAGGATGTTGGTGAGAGCGAGGGCTGTTGCAATCCCAAGCGCTACCACCACCAGGCGCAGTAGATCGATCATGGGTTGGAACTGGGCGGCGATGAATTGCAGGCTTTCGCCCTTGCGCGATATGGAGATACCACCGGGGAGAAGGTCGCCTTCGTGCAATATCCCCTCCTCCGGGATGATATAAATCGAAACATCCTGGTCCCAACCCAGCAGAGCCTGGGCATCGGCCAGGGATATCCAGGCCTGATTGTCCATATAGGTGCCATTCTGGAAAATCCCCACAATGTTAAAATTTCGTCCTCGCAGGGAAATCACATCACCTATTTTTAGATTTCGGCTCCTGGCCAAACGCCAACCAACCATGGCCTGACGAGGCAGGTCGCCTGGTTGCAGACTTCGACCGGAAAGAATGGAGAAACTTTCCAGACGGGTATAGTGCTCCAGATCGATGCCGCGCAGGAGAATGGCGTTTTGGGCAGATGTGCCTGTCAACGCGTGGATCTCTGGAATGACCATGCTAATCCCCATTTCGGACAGCTGTTCTCCCACCTGGCTGGAAAGGCGGCTACCGTAAAATTCTCCCAAGGATTGGTTTTCATGCACAAGGAGAAAATTGGGCGCTAGCTCGGTATATTTATCTACCACACCAGTTCGATACACTTCCAAAATGGCCAACATGCCAAAAGCGATCGCGATGGAAAATGACATGGCCAGTGCCAGACGACGGTGACTGAGCAGATCGTGCAGACCAAGTCTGAGGGTAACCAGGATGCAGGCCATCCTTAATCGCTTTCTGCCGTCGGGTTCAACGTTGTAATACGTCCAGACGTTAGCCAGACACCCAGGAAAGCAAAGACGATTGCCAGCCCCAGGCCGAGCAGGCTGGTCGAAGAGGTCAGGCTGATGTTCAGCGGCACCTCCGAAAAACCCATGGGAGAATGCAGATTTCGGTAATAATAATAAATGTCCACTACCACCCAACCCAGGCTATAGGCTGCCATGGTTAACAGCAAGGCGCGTGTAAATAGAAAGCCCCGCAATTTTCCCTGGGTGAAGCCTATCACGCGCAACAGGCTAATCTCGTAACTACGCTCGGTCAGGCTTAACCCCGTTGAATTATAGATCCCAAAAGTGATTGCCAGGAGGGACACTATCGCCATGACGCTGCTGAGAGTCACCAGATTGTGATTGACCTGGTTGTAGGCATCGCTGACCGCATTCTCGAGATAGACAGTATAGTGTGCAGATATGCTTGGGTTGGCCTGCAGTAAGGCCCGTACGCTTTCGGGGTCGGCTGAAGGGACGAGCGCCAGATAGCCGACCTGGAAGCCATGCTGCATTCCGAACAAGCTTTGACCTTCGGGGTAAGTCATCCATATCGCCCCAAGATTGCTCTCCGTGGCGCGCACCAGGCCGGTCACCTGAAAATCAGGGCCATATATATTAACTGTTGATCCGATCTTCCAGGCTGCAGCCCTTGCTATTTCTTCATCGACCACAATCTGCTGCGGGCCAGACGGCCAGTGACCATCGAGAAGGATCAGACCCATGGAAGTGGGCATCTCCTCCAATGGGACTGCACGTACTTGCAGAATATGCCCTTCGATGTTCATATGGCGAAACAGAGTCGGGAAGGCGCGCTGGATTTGGTCAGGGTCGATCTCCCGGGCGGTTTGCAGGCTCTTTTCATCCAGGGAGCTTTCCATGGGGTCAATAGCATCCGCGCTGAGAATCACAAGATTGTTTGTGACTTGGGACTGCTTGCCGACGGTGAGGAAAGCCCGCGATAAGGACGCCAACAGCAGATATCCAGCCACGACTACCGCCAAGCTGATTATGGTCAGCAGGCTGCGCCAACGGTCGTGCATCAGGTCCTTAAAAGTGAAATAGCCCAAAGCAAGCATGGCTTAGCCTGTGGGCGCTGTTTTCAACCGGCCATCCACTAATTCATAAGAGCGGCTGGCCACTTTGAGTAAGTTCAGGTTGTGAGTGGCAACAATGAAAGTCACGCCCAGACGTTTGTTAAGATCCATCATCAAGGCGATGATGCTGTTGGCTGAGGCGCTATCCAGATCACCAGTCGGCTCATCGGCAAGGATAAAACACGGTTCAAGCACCATGGCGCGTGCAATGGCGACACGCTGTTGTTCCCCCCCGGATAGCTGACCGGGCGTGTGCTTCTGGCGGTGATCCAGACCAACTTGTTCAAGAATGGCCTCCCCGCGTGCCCGGGAGGCTTTCCAGCCCATCCCTTTTGCCAGCAGGGGCAGGATGACATTATCCAGGGCATTGAACGAAGGCAGCAGGTTATAGAATTGAAAGACAAACCCGATGTTGTCTCGCCGGAAGCGGGTCAAAGTGGCATCGCTGGCGGCTACCAAGTCGACTCCAGTGGCGTGGAGTTCTCCTGTGGAAGGCCTGTCAATCCCTCCTAGTATGTGTAGCAAGGTGGATTTACCGCTTCCGCTGGGGCCGATAATGACGGCAAATTCACCTGACTCCACAGACAGGCTTACATTTCGCAGGGCAACGACTTTTTCATTGCCGCGCTGGTAAACTTTCCCAAGCCCTACTGCCTCGATCAAATATCGGGAATCTGTTCCGAATGGCAAGTATGCCTCTTTGCTCCAAGGAATAATCCAACTCTGGAGGATCCACTAATCACTGTTTTGCCACGGGGTGCCCAGTATCATTTGAAAATCTTCAGGCTGGTCAATATCGGCAGAGAACTCCACATCTTCCGACTCTATATAGGCTGCATGCATATGGTCGGCGCCGTTCAGCAACTCAATAACCTTTGCCATGGTCAACCTTTTAATAGCCAGATTGACCAAGAACCTGAAAATATAGGATGAGTATCCTTTTGTTAGCAGCCAGAGCAAGAATAGTTTACCATGGAAGAGGGACTGATGTCGGAGATTTTCAATACTGTTTATTCCCTCTTCCACCCTTTTCATTACAACGTCATCCCATCCCCTGAAAGAGAGCCTCAACTTTCCCAACTCTCCAGACGGCTTGAGTTGGATAAACTCACCGTTCACAAAAATAACATTCTGCATGGTGTAACTGGTTTTATAGTCAGACAGGTACACACTGCGGAAGTGTTTTTGAGGAAAGCGCTTTTCAAGACGCGATGCGGCAATTATGGTAATTGTCACATCCGCGCTCTCGCCTGCTGCTTTCCGGATGAGCAGGTTGAAATTATCTTTTGTTACTAATGGAGTGTCACAGGGAACGACCATGATCGATTTATTATTCAGTTCCGAATTACCATAATACTCCGCCACTTTCTCCAATGCAAATAGTGTCCCCATTCCCAATGATGAGTAATTCTTATTTCTGGTAATGAAGGTACATTTGGAAGTGGAGAAGAGAGCTTTCTGAAGGTTTGCGCCTTCATCCTGAACGATAAAGATCTTCTCCACATTGGATTGGTCAAGAGCCTGGATCACATAGTTTGCAATGGGCCGCCCAAAAACAGGCAGTAACGCTTTGGAATTTGGAACATTTCTGGTGTGAAACTCCCCAGTCAACCCTCCGGCAAGTATGAGCGCTACGGTTGATTTTATGATGTGCCTCCGATGTTTTTTTATTTATCAACTTACATCCTTTCAGTAAGGAGGAAAAGATGGGGGGATGTGAGTGACGAAATTACCCACACAACCTCCGCCCACCAGATAATTGAAATGATACATCACTTTATCTCTTTTGAAAACAAGACCCTATGAAAAGGACCTTTTCTCTAACGTTGGATTGGATCTGAGGCTTCAACCCAGATTGCCCCTGGCTCTTCCGTGCCTATCCTTGATAGCAAAAGGCAGATACAGGATCAGGCACATCCCCAGACCGATGATCTCCATCCAAATGATGTACCAGGGCCAGGCTGGAAGCAAATCAAGCATTGAGGCTGTCGCTGGTTTGTGGGCGATGAATAGATAGTTACTACCAATTACCCAATTGATTAACCCTACCAGCACCACATAGATATTGACACCGATAGTCACACGCAACAGGGATCTCCAGGTAGGACGGAAACTTTCAACGGTAGTCATGTAGAAAGCAGAAGTGAGTAGCTATCCGTGCGCGAGGAAAGTCTGAAAGAAGCGGAAATGGGGGAAGCCATATATGCCTATGGGTGGGATCATTAGAGCCTGGAATGCCCCTCCGATGCCGAGAATATAGACAAACTCGTAAATGCGGTGATTTTTGAAGATTAGCATGAAAAAAGCCAGAATCATCATCATACTGCATAGATGCAGGGGTAGCATGGTTCGAAAATCCCAGTGACCCCAAAAGACATTCCAGATCTGCCAGGAAAAATCATCCACACAGAGCATGATTGCCATACTCCAGCGGACGATCCTGAGGGTCCTTTCCGAGGCTTTCCGAAACCCCAGGATGGCAAGGTTGATTAAGAAAATAACTAGTAACGCGACAATGTGCGGGGGTCCAAACAATACGAATGGAGAACCGTGAAAGTCATAGGATAAAAAATGAAACATTGCATAATACATTTTTCCTGGATTTATTATTCCAATTATCACTTTCTTCTCAAACATCACCGAATGGGATTCCTGCCGCCCTGGGATTTCCAGTTACGATGTTTCCTTAGGATCTAGAAATTCCTTAACCTGGGATTTAATATACGTTCCAATGCGAACCCCAACATGGCGAAGCCCAGCCCCGTCAATAATAGCAGGCTGATTGGTTCCAGTACCCAAAAGCCAGATCCGTATGCGGACCCATGCCTGAGGGCATCGTAGATAACTTTTCCCCAGGTCGGATAGGGAGAATTCACCTGAAAAAGGCCAAGAGTAGCTTCCAGGAAAACATAACTCGGGATTAGGGTAATCAATTGGGGGATCAAAACGGGAATAATGCTCGGGACAAGGTAATGAAAAATGATGCGTGTGTTGCTCGCACCCCCTGCCTTGGCCGCTTCGATAAAGGGAGCTTCCTTTACTTGAAGAAAGGCTGCCCGGAACGATTTCGTCGGACTGCCGAAAACGTTTAATATTGCGATCAATGCCAGGAATGTCCAGATGTTCATGTTGAAATACGCATAGAAGATAACACCTATCGCAATGACCGGCAGGATCATGATCCCCTCAATCAACCTTTGAATAAGGCCATCCAACCAGCCTCCAAACCAGGCACCCATGGCAGCAACGACCATGGATAAAAGGGTTGTAACAGATGCCCCGATCAATCCCAGCGCCAAAGCGAACGGCATTCCCCACAGCAAAGGCACCAATAAATCCCGGCGCATATAGTCGGTTCCGGCCCACCCGGCGACCTTTCCCAAGAGAACCATTTCAGCATCGACATTGGTGTCCTTTTCAAAGGTGAGGATGTCCATCCGCAGGGTATAGCTACCAGGAAGGACCACTGGTTTGATTTGCGCAGGGTCGGAGAACAACAGATAATAATCCGGCGTGGCGTTGTAGCCGCTCTCGATAAACCATTTTTGCCAGTTGATATAGTTTAGTAGAATCTTTCGGGGGGAGGAATTATCTGAAAGACTGTAAGGAACGCCGGTCACCGGCGAAAAATCCCCGAAGTTGATCTCTCTACCATCGGGTGTGGTCCAGGTTACACTAACAAAGGGTCGCTTTTGTACAAATTGAGAAGTGAAGTAAAGTGTGAGGTCTTGTGGGTAATCACCAAAAGGATAATTGATCAGATACGTGATTGTAATACTGCCAATTCCGTCTGGTCCGGCAGGTTGGATGGTTTTCGTTGCTGTGCCATTACTGCTGTCCAAAATAATGGTGGAGGGCAGTGGGTCTCGGCGAAACCAATTGACCCAAAAAGGTTCTGCAAGTTTAGGCACATATGATTTTCCCGTCAACATTTCGGAATACCAAAGACTTCCCAGGTTGTTGAAAGGAAAGGCGATCACGGCATAGATAGAACCACAGACCAACAGAAGGATGACCGTCAGGCCAAATATGGCGGATGGATAACGTCTGAACTCGCGCAGGGTGGATTTTAGGGTGTTAAAAGACCTCCCCAACAGTTTACGTTGTTTTGGAATGGAGGTCTGTTCCTTATTATGAACTGGCCGCCCTTGGCCGGGGGAAAGCGTCCAAACGTGTTCCAAGGGTGGTCGCCGCTCGCGCCGAAAACGCAGCCGGAAGTTCACAGGCTTTTTCGCCACGGCCAATCTCACCGTCTGTTCTTCTGCTCCGACCCTCACGCGTGGATCCACCAAGCCATAGATGATATCCAAGACAAAAACCGTGATCCCCAGGATATAAGCGAATATCACCACAATGCCAATAACGATAGGCATGATACCGGGATAAAGTGTCTCCCCAAAGAAATTCGGGAGTGAAAGAATATATAGACGTCCGATCCCCGGCCAGTTAAAGAGATATTCGAGCACAATCGTCATCTGCCAGAAACTGACCATAAGCAGGGTAAGGTTGGTGATCATGTAAGGCAGAGCTGGCTGCAGAATATAATGCCGCTCGATATCCTTTTTAGTCAGGCCTTTGGCCTTAGCCAGGTCAACATATTCTTCATTCGCATAGAGCAGAAAGTATGTTTTCCAGGAATATACCAATTGAAAGAACAGGCTCAAAACAATCACCATAACCGGCAGGACCATGTGCTTAGCCACCGTGGATAAATAGGCCCAGGTGGTTTCAGGTGGGATCGGATCGAACATTCCACTGGGAGGCAGCCAATGCAACGTGACTGAAAAGATGAGCACCAGGATAATCCCCAGGACCCAGCTGGGGATGGATGACACAGGTGCCAGAATGGCAAATAATCTTTCCAGCCAGCTGCCATTTTTCCGAAACAGGTATAGCGCCAAAGGGATCCCAAAAATAAAAATAAACAGGAAAGCCGTACCCACCAGCATCAGAGAGTGCGGCAGTTCGGACAGAATAATATCCTTTGCACGATGACTCGGGAAAGCCGAACCGGGAGCAGCCTGGATCGATACCCAGCCTCCAAGATCCAATTTCAAAGCCCTGTACGTCCAGAGCAGATGGCGAGGAAGGAAGGCAAGATGCATGCCAGCTTGTTCTGCATAAATGAATTGCAACTGATCAATGACTGCCTGTTCTTCGGGGGTCGGCGAGATCCAATAACTATATGCGAGGGGATGCACAAGCGATACTTGTTCATCGACTTCCCCCATTACTATGCTGTCAATTTGACCACCCCGGTTTGCGATCACCACTGTGATAAAAACACCAACAAATAAAGTGATGGATATTGTCAATACTCTGCCCAGTAAATACTTGATCGTCCTCGAAAAAAGACGGGAGGAAGCAGGTTCGTTGATCTTTACCGGTTCAACTACATATTCTGGTTCTTTATCGCTTTGAGTCGATTGCATAGTAGATGCCGGATACAGGAGTTTATTCATTAGTATTCGAATCTTGGGCATGTTCGGGTGGGTATCCAAGATAGTGGGATCGATCTTTCGCGCTTGCTGGAGACAATAAAGGACCTGACGCATTTCATCACTCACTTGCGCGCTTAACAGCCAAGCCTCAGCATTATTGGGATGGACCCTGAGGATGGAAACAAGGATCCCTCTGGCCTCTTCCTTCTGGCTCAGATGGATGTGCAGTTTAGCTTGAGCTAGAGCCTGTTCGATATTCATTATTAAACCCGATTAATGATGATTTGGCCAAAATAACAGGTGGCAATCAGAATGAAAGGAAAGCATGAATTCCAGACGGGTCTATTAAGGGCGATTTGGATGAGGAATACCCTGTTCGTTTGAAATTCAATTACCTGCGTGGAAGATTATCCAAGCTTATTTCAATTATTTCCTGTCCCGCCGCACTCCGAATGCCTGGACAGGACGAATTTGCAACAGTATAGCAAGAAATCATCCGTGCTGCATCCTTCCCGGGAACTATTCTTATGCCAGCAAATGTGCCATTAAGATCCTGACCCCGAGCAGGATCAGAATAATACCCCCAATAATCTCCATGCGTTTGCCAAACTTTTCGCCCAGTTTATTTCCCAGCCGCAGACCCAGCCAAGAGACCAACCCGGTCACGATGCCAATCACGACCGCCGGAACCCAGATAACCACGCCAATGATGCCCAGACTGAGACCAATTGCCAGGGCATCAATGCTGACTGCGATCGAGAGCAGCACAAGGTTCCAGCCGCGAGATGGGTCATTCTTCTTCTGTTCTTCCTCCGGGTGGAAACCAGCCCAGACCATGTGACCGCCCACGTAAGCCAACAAGCCGAAGGCAACCCAGTGGTCATAGGCAGCTATATAGCGCACGATCGTTGCACCGGCAAACCAGCCAAGCACCGGCATCAGGAATTGGAACAATCCAAAGTGGAACGCCAGCCGGAAGGTTGGCCGCGGGCCGGAAGTCCGTTCTTGTGCACCCGCGCCGAGGCAGACAGCGAAAGCATCCATGGCCATGCTGAGGGCGATGAGGAGGATTTCGATAAAATTCATTTACAGGTTACGCTTTCCAGATCTTGAAATCCTGCAGGATCGAGCCCCCGATGAACTCGCGCAAGATCGAATTGTCTGGGATTAAATCCGTATCCACAGGCAGGAACCATTCAAGAAAAGCCAGCAGGCGTTTGGCTTCGATGAATTCGGGCGTGCCGCGCGGAACCTGGCGCAAAAGCGGCTCAGCCAGCGGCTGGAGGGCCGACATTTCATAGACCAATGCTGAATTGAACATGACGTCGGCATTTTCCTGGTAAGGGAAGATGTACAATTCCTCGCCGCGCCGCACTGATTCCCAGCGGGAAATTGTTTGCTGGGCCGAGTAACCGCGCTCGCGCGCATCCCGCACGATGCGCCGGATGAGACGCGTATCGGCTGTGGAGACCCGGTTGTGTCGGTCGAGGTTGAGCTGTGTCAACGCGGCACCATAGATTCTGAAAGAACGCCCGGATAAGGTTCCGGGGAGCAGGCGGGGGTCCAGACCATGGATCCCTTCCAGGATGATAATCTGGTCAGGGGTTAATTGCACCGAATCCCCAGTTACCTGGTAGCCTGCCTTGAAGTCGTAATGCGGCAAAGTCACCATCTCCCCGGCAATGAGACGGGTCAGGTGGTCGCCAAGTTGGTTGAGATCGAGGGCTTCCAGCGCCTCAAAATTGAACTGGCCTTTATCGTCGAGAGGGGTTTTTTCGCGGTCGACGAAATAACTATCAAGTTCGAGGGCAAAGGGTGACAAGCCCAGTGCAAGCAGTTGAATAGCCAACCGGCGCGAGAAGGTGGTCTTACCGGAAGACGAGGGTCCGGAGATGAGTACGATGGGCGCTTCCCGGCGGTGGCGGGCAATCTGACGGGCGATATCGGTGATATGTTGTTCGTGCAGAGCCTCTGACACGAGGATGATCTCGCGACTGCGCCCGTTTTCGATGGCATCGTTCAGGGCTCCCACATAATCAATGCCCAGGCGTTCCAGCCACTGGCCGTACTGGTGAAAAGTGGCCATCAGCTTGGGATATTCTTCGATGGGCGCGATGGTGGTGGGAGCGCGCCGGCGTGGGTAGCGCAGGGTGAAGCCACTATTGGCTGGCTCCAACGCTAACCACTTCAAATAACCGGTGGAAGGCACCATGTAGCCGTAGTGGTAATCCATGTGCTCGCCGAGGCTATAGAGTGTCACGTAGGGCTTGCGCCGGTGGCGCAGCAATCTGACCTTATCGGGATAGTTCTCTTTCTCAAAATAGGCAATGGCCTCGGCCACTGGAATCTCACGGCGTACGAAGGGCAGATTAGCCTCCACCAGCTGCTTCATCTCAGTTTCCAATCGTTGGAGTTCGGCCTGGTTGAGCACCGGGCGTCCGTTGACTTGGCAATAGTAGCCGCCCGACGAGATGGAATGATCAATATTGAGAACGTCATCCGGGAAGAGTGTCTGGAAGGCGGTTTCCAGCAGGAAGGTTAAAGAGCGGCGGTAGACCCGGGCTCCATCGGCCTCCGACATGCTGACCGGGGCGAGGCTGGCATCCATTTTTATCGGGAAGGTCAGCTCGCGCAAGTCACCGTTGACAATTGCGGCCACCAGCGGCGCGGAGCCAGACCTTGTGTCTGAAAGCAAAAAATCCCCGGCAGTTGTGCCGCGCGGACCGGATAGGACGTGTCCGTTCGGAAGGTGGACTTCCACATTCTGACGGGGTTGGACTTGTAGAATATCAGTCTTGCTCATCGTTGCTCCCTGGAGGAAGCGTATTTTATCACTACTTCGACACTGCTGCCCTGAAAATACGATCATCAGGGAACAATAAAACGATCATGCCCCACCCTGACTCGAGGAAGGGACATGATAAGAATATGGATTTTTGTGTGCCTGCGAGGATGCTTATCCCTGCGGCTGTTTATCAAGGCAAGTTCACCCTGCTTGTGTCCCCATATGGAAGAACTCAAGAAGCTTTTCCGGCTGACGGTTGAACTCAGCTTGCGGAATTTCGGCGTGAGTGAGCGCCTGGAGAGTGTCGGTCAAAAGTTTATTCACAGGCGTTGGGACACCGCGTTCACTCCCATATCGGACGACTGCACCATTCAGCCAGTTCACCTCGGACTTGCCGCGGCCGGAATGCAGGTCGATATGGAAAGATGGCATCTTCCCGCCCCGTCCGCCACCTACGGCTTTCAACATCAGCGGTCGGGCGATGATCTCTGGCAGGTGTGTCCCCAGAACCAGCGCCCGTACGGGAACGCCCGGCAGATCCACCACACGCACATGGTTGGCTTGCATCACCGCCAGAGCTTCACCCATCATGCGCATTTCCAGCCGGAAAAGGCCGGGGTGGGAGAATACTTCCGCAGCGGTCATGTTCAGGATGGCGGCAGTGGCGTTGGCGGGCAGGTTGGTGAGCATCTTGGACCATTTCATATCGGCAGGGTGCAGGAAGAGATGGGCATTCAGACCTGCTTCGTTGAATGCATTTGCTGCAAATAACGAGAGCGGATGCCCGTCTGCTAGGCCGATCCCGCGCAAGCGTTCGAGCACAATGTTCCCCACACCGCGGCGTCCCACCGAGGAAGTGACCGTCCCGGCGATGACTTTGTCCGCGCCCAGAATGGCGGCAATTGCCGGTTCATTATCCACGCCATTGGAGAAACATAAAATAGGCGGGAGCTTGTCTGCGTAGGGTTTCATCTCGCCGAGTGCGGCAGCGGTGTCGAAGGATTTCAGGGCAAAAATAGCAATATCGAAGGGGCCAGATTTGAGAGCTTCCTCAAGGGAAAACGCGAAAGTAACCAATGGACCTTGAATGTCGAAAACCGAATTTCGACCGATGGTCAGATCGAGATGCAAACCTTGAGCGCAAAGAGCCTGTGCAGCGCGTGGTTGTTCCACGAACACAACATGGTTACCGGCCAATGCCAGCGACCCGCCAATAAAAGTGCCTATTGCTCCCGCGCCGAAAGTCAGAACATTCATTTTTTCCAAATCAATCTTCCTTCCAATGCGGACGGTCGTCGAAATGCAACATGCGCCAGTTGTGGTGTTCAGGTTCGTATGTGAACGTGGTGAAGGTTGTATTGTAGAACATGAAACGCGGCCCGGTGGAATCGGCCTGGAGAGGAATCCCCAGGATGGCGCACATGGTCATATTCAGGATGCCGCCATGGGCGGTTACAAGATAATACCCCGGGGGGCGGTCAAGGATGCGCTGAATATTCTTCCCGGCGCGAAGATACACTTCCCAGCGGCTCTCGCCGGTTCGCCCAAAATGTGTATATGGGGTCATGAACTTTGGAAGCGGGACAACCTGGTTGGCTTCCTCATCGCTGAGGCCCGCCATGAGACCATTATTGATTTCCATCCAATCCGGGTCGAGTTCGAGAGGCACATTAAGCGCCGTGCAGACGATCTCGGCAGTCTCGCGGGAGCGCAGAAGAGGGCTGGAAAAAGCCCGGTCAAAATAGCGTCCCTCGGCTTTCCAGCGGTCGGCCAAGGCGCGTGCCTGGGCGCGGCCAATTTCGGTCAGTGGAAAATCAGCATGTCCCTGGAAACGGTTTTCCAGATTGCCGACCGACTCGCCATGGCGCAGGAAGGTAATGGTATATAAATTGGAGTGCATGGGATGGATATTTTACCATTTTAAAAAACCCTAAAGGTTTCTGTAACCTCCAGGGTCTACGTTTTATAATCGGACGCCATGCCGGTCTGCCAGGATTTCGAGGGCACGCTGCTTCTCGGCACTTTTCTGCGTCTCGGTCCAACTCAGGGCGTCGCCGAGCGCGTTCGTCAGTTCATCCACCAGCGGAAAGGTGAGCTGTCCCAAATAACCCAAGAGTGTGCGGCGCAGAAGCAGATCATCGAGATGGACGATCTTTTCGTGGTTCGCCATCTCTCCAATCTCGCCGCGCGTGTAGTGCGGATCGGTTTTAATGAGCGCGGCCGTGTTCCCCGCGCCAATGGGCAGGGACTTCGTATCGGTCTTGCGCTGCCAGCCGAGGAAAGCCAGGGCGCGGTCAGTCGCCTGCTCGGAGAATGCTCGGAAGGAGGTCCATTTTCCGCCCACCAGCGAATACACCGGGATGTTTCCCAGCTTGTCCTCCTGGATGTGGTGGTCACGTGTGATCTGCCCAGCATTTTTAGCCTTGGTATATGCCAGCGGGCGGACACCCGAGAAGCGGAAGACGATCTGCTCACGGCTGACATTAATGCCAGGGAAGACGTGTCCCACCATTTCAATAAAGTAATCCACTTCGTTTTCGGTGCAGCGGGCGGAGTCAGGGTCTTCAATTGGCAGGTCGGATGTGCCGATCATCACTTTATCAAACAACGGGAAAATAAGCACGATCCGCCCGTCTTTGTTCTCGAAGAAGAACTCATGGTCGCCGATAGCTTGGCGCAGTTCGGGATTGTCGAGTACCAGGTGCGAACCTTTGGTCGGGCCGACGTACTGTGTCGACAGGCCAAGGGTCCGGTTGGTTCCATCGATCCAGGGGCCGGCAGCGTTGATGATCAACTGAGGCTGAACGTCATACATTGATCCGGTCACTTCGTCCTTTAATGTGACTTTGTCGCCATTGACCTTGACCAGGGAGACATAGTTCAGAGCGCGGGCGTGGCCGCCTTCTTTTTCAGCATCGAGGAGGAGTTCGATCGTAAAGCGTTCGGGTGAAAGGAGGATGCCATCGTAGTAGGTGGCAGCGTAGCGGATGGCGGGGTTCAAGCGCGGATATTTTTTAAGCGCGCTCTGGCGCCCGTCGAAGACGTGACGAGGCACAGCCCGGGTTTTACCGGTAAAGGTATCATAGAAGATCAGCCCAACTTTGATGATCAGCCCGCCGCGTTCGGATGGTTTTTCAAGCAAGCCAAGAAATTTGAGCGGGGCATTCAGCAAGCCGGAGAAGGTTTTGAAAATGGGGATGGTGGTGGGCAGAGGTTTGACCAGGCTGGGAGCGTTCTGGATCATGCGGTTCCGTTCCTGCACCGCTTCGCGCACCAGGCGGAACTCGCCGTTTTCGAGGTAGCGGATACCGCCATGTGCCATGCGCGAGGAGGCTGCTGATGCGCCGGAACAGAAATCGCCGCGGTCGATGAGCAGGGTATCCACGCCCTGGAGGGTCAGGTCGCGGAAGGTGCCGACGCCGTTGATCCCGCCACCGACGATGAGCACGGTAGGGGAATGGGTCACGATGGAACTGAGAATCTCTTGTCTATCCATGATGGTGTCCTTTTATTAATAGGGCGACCGAACGTCGCTCCTAATCTATCCAGTTAAAGGTTCGCGTGACGGCTTTCTTCCAACCGGTATAAAGCGTATTGCGTTTCTCCACAGACATGGACGGTTTCCATTCCTTGTCTTTGCCCCAGTTGAGGCGCAATTCGTCGTAATCCTTCCAGAACCCCACCGCCAGCCCGGCGGCGTAAGCCGCGCCCAGGGCGGTCGTCTCGGCCACCTTGGGACGGATGACCGGTACATCCAGGATATCGGCCTGGAACTGCATCAGGAGTTCATTGAAGACCATGCCTCCATCCACTTTCAAGGTGGTCAATTTGACGCCGGAATCCTTCTCCATGGCGTCTAGCACTTCACGCGTCTGGAAGGCGGTGGCTTCCAGCACGGCGCGGGCAATATGGCCCTTATTGACGTAGCGCGTCATACCGACAATGGCGCCGCGCGCCTCCGAGCGCCAGTAGGGAGCGAACAAACCGGAGAAAGCCGGGACAAAGTAGATGCCACCATTATCCTCGACAGACCCAGCCAGCGTTTCCACGTCGGAAGATTTTTCGATCAAGCCCAAGTTGTCGCGCAGCCACTGGACCAACGCCCCGGCAATGGCGATCGAGCCTTCCAGGGCATAGACGGCTGGCTGGCTGCCAATTTTGTACCCCAGCGTGGTCAGAAGACCGTTCCTGGACAAAACGGGTTTCTCACCGGTATTCATCAGCATGAAACAGCCTGTGCCGTAGGTGTTCTTGGCTTCGCCGGGATCGAAGCAGGTCTGGCCGAAGAGAGCTGCCTGCTGATCGCCGAGGTCGCCTGCCACCGGGACACCGCCCAATCCGCCTTTGGCAAGGCCGTAGACTTCCGAGGATGAGCGGATCTCAGGCAGCATCAAGAGTGGGATGCCGAGGGTCTGGAGGATCTCTTCGTCCCAAGCGAGGGTTTTCAGTTCCATCAGGAGGGTACGGGAGGCATTGCTTACATCGGTGACATGTACACCGGTCATATTCCAGAGCAACCAGGTATCCATATTTCCAAAAAGCAGTTCACCCTTTTCGGCTCGTTGGCGTGTTCCTGGAACGTTGTCCAATATCCATTTGATCTTTGGCCCGGAGAAATATGTGGCCAGCGGCAACCCGGTTTTAGGCCGGAAGCGATCCTGCCCGCCTTCTTTTGCCAGATCGTTGCAGATGGCATCTGTGCGCGTGTCCTGCCAGACGATGGCGTTATAGACGGGCCGCCCGGTTTCGCGTTCCCAGACGAGGGTGGTCTCACGCTGGTTGGTGACACCGATGGCAGCGATTTCAGCCACCTGTGCGCCGGATTTATCCATCGCGCCACGTACCACGCGCTGGGTGTGCTCCCAGATCTCGAGAGGGTCATGCTCCACCCAGCCAGGCTGGGGGTAGATCTGCTCGTGCTCTTTTTGGTCGACTGCAGCGATTTTACCGGCGTGATCAAAAAGAATGCAGCGTGTGCTGGTTGTTCCCTGATCAATGGCAGCTACATATTTGGGCATGTTGTTCTCCGAGATAGTGACTTGCTTCCAAGCCACGAATAGCCTTCTGGCGTGTCGCCTTGGTTGTTCTATCTATCACCAACCGCGAGCTCCTGCGAGAAATGCTTTCCCCGGCATGGACTTTTTACCAGCCGGCTGGACTTCCTCGAGGATAAGTATCCCTTCGTCGGTGCCCATTGCAGGGCAGCCCTCAACCGTGAGCCTGCGTCCCACACCGGGGTTTTTTGCTTCGCGGATGGATACGCACAGCACTTTAAGCGGCGCGCCGTTCCAGTCAAAGTACGCCCCCGGCCAGGGATCCATGGCGCGCACAAGGCGTTCCAGTTCGATGGCCGGCCTTTCGAAATCGAGCAGGCCATCTTCCTTTTTAAGCATCGAGGCATAGGTCACGCCATCTTCGGACTGAGGCTGCGGGACGATTTCGCCGCTGAAATACCGCGGTAAGGTTTCAAGGAGAAGTTCTGCTCCGAGGGGGGCCAATTTCTTGAAGAGCGACCCGCCTGTGTCGGTGGGGGGAATCAGAAAAGAGCGTTGACTGAGTATCGGGCCGGTATCCACGCCCGGGTCCATTTTCATGATAGTGATGCCAGTCTCGGTATCCCCTGCCAGGATCGAGGCCTGGATAGGTGCAGCGCCTCGCCAGTGGGGGAGCAGCGAACCGTGGACATTGATGCATCCGTAGCCCGGCAGATCAAGTACAGCCGGACGCAAGATCTGCCCGAAAGCCGCAACCACAATGCAATCTGGAGCCCAGGCTTGAAGCTGGGTCATAGCTTCGGGGAGGCGTAGTTTTTCGGGCTGCATGACGGGAATGCCAAGGCGGAGGGCTGCCTCTTTAACAGCTGGCGGGACCAGTCCCCGGCCGCGCCCCGCCGGGCGATCGGGTTGGGTCACCACGCCTGCAAGCGGGTAACGTTTCGCCAGTGCTTCCAGGGTCGGGACAGCGAAGTCTGGGGAAC
>CAISEG010000162.1 GCA_903884265.1 uncultured Anaerolineales bacterium
AAGGAAAGGCTGTTCCGTCCCATAACCTGCCACCACCCGGTGATCCCCGGTCGCACGTGGAGCACGGTTTGAGCGGCGTCTCCCATTTTTTCAAGCTCCTCCGGCAAGTATGGGCGCGGTCCAACCAGACTCATTTCGCCGCGCAAAATATTGATGATCTGGGGCAATTCATCCAGGCTCAGGCGCCGAAGCCATTTCCCTGCCTGCGTTATGCGCCTATCGTCTGCCAGCTTATGATAATGCTCCCATTCGCTCCGTATATTTGGGTCGTCAAGCATCTTTGCCAGGACTTCATCCGCATTTTGAAACATCGTGCGAAATTTGTAAACCTGGAATATTTTTTGATCGCGCCCGACTCTCTTTTGGTTGTAGATGATCGGGCCAGGCGAATCGAACCAGATCCACAATGCTAGGAGACTGCCAACGATCAGGAATGGGATAAAAAGAATGGTCACGAATATAATATCGATCAGGCGCTTCGCGAATAAATTACCTGTTTCAAACAAGGACTGCTCAGACAGAATGGCTGGCAAGCCGGCAATATCCAGCGGCTGGGCCATCATGAAATTAAGAATGTCATCGTTGAGGATGAATACGTTCTTTTTAAAGTTTAGTTCGATTTGCCTGAAGATCTTTGGGTGATCCTTGCGCAGGTCGCTTGATGGACTAGCCAGGATACTCGTCCGTACACCTGCTCGTTGGACCTGTTCTTGTCGTTCTTGGGACCAGGACAAAATCGGTATTGATGTGTCTTTTCTGGTAGGGCTCTCATCTACCGTCAATCCAATGGCTGGTCTGAGACCGAACCTTGGGCTACTTACCAGTTGTCTTACGACTTCCCGGACCTCAGCCTTCGTACCAATCACGACAACTGGTTCTCCCCACCATGGAAATCGGGCAATGAGTTTTCGAATCAAAAATCTCCCGATCGGAAGCATAAAAACGCTAAAGAACCAACTGAGAATAAAAACTGATCTGGAGAACTCGATCCAGCTGCGCTGGAAGAAGATGATCATACTGGTAAAAACATACGCCAGGGTGACTGCTTCGACTATTTGTTTCAGTTCTATTACGGATGGACGCTTCCAACCTGGATAGAGGCCCCTGGCAATCAACATGACCAGCGAGAAAAGAAGCAAAAATAGCAGGGTGCGAATACCTTGGGTATCAAAAACAAGCGCGTAATCAACATGCAACAATTGATGACGAGCGACAGCGACCAGACCGATCGCAATCACGAAACCTGCCAGATCACTTGCCAGCAGGATAAGGATTTCCAACCAGCGTTTGCCGGGAATAATTCGTATCTCATCCATGAAAAGAGCCTCTCTAATTGCTCTTGCGCAAAAAAATTAGATATACTTTCTAATACATGTGCGGACTTTGCTTGCGAAAATAGCCTGGTCAAAGCGCATGGCATTTTCCCTGATCGATCCAGGAGCGAACTCCATTTTTTCAAAGCGGAGAATTGCGGCACACAAGGCCTCGACATCCTGGCTGTCGAAAAAAACACCTGTCTGGTTCTCAATGACGGTTTCCAGCACGCCCCCCGACCGGTAGGCGATCACTGGTCGTCCGGAAGCCTGCACTTCCACGGGAACCATTCCGAAATCCTCATCACTGGGGAAAAGCAGAGCCCGGCAGTTCGAATAGAGCTGTTTCAATTTCTCATTCGAGACCCTACCGACAAACTCCACTGTATCTCCTCTTAATTCTTCCAGCACTCTCCGCTCCAATCCATCGCCGGCAACGATGAGTTTGCGATTAAGCCGGTTACAGGCCTGGATGGCAAGATCAGCCCTTTTGTGCGAGATCAGCCTGCCCGCGTAAAGATAATAATCCCCGGAGGTTCTGGCAATCAAGAACTGCTCGATTGCGATTGGCGGGTAAGCAACTTCTGGTTCGATCCCATAAATATTCCGCATTTGATTTGCCATGTTCTGGCTGTTTGCGATTACGTGGCGGATCCGTCTTGTCTTTGCGATATCGACCTTCCTGGCAAGAGGTAAAAGTAATTTGATGATTGCCATGCTGATACGTCCATACGGGACACTTTGCTGGTCATACTCGGATGGCCTCCACAGCAACCTGAAGGGATTTTGTAAGCAGCAAATATGAGCAACACCTCTGGGAGGATTGATGTATTTGGCCAGGTAGCTTGAGGATGAAATGATAATATCGAATCCTCTAAGATCCAGAAGAATGAAGTTCAGGTACCACCAGGGAAATAACCTCTTAAAATTGCGTTCGTTTTTAACCCGGCTCGCGAACGGCATTGTGATGATCTTCTTGGTTCCAAACTCTGGAAACGTGTTTTCTGGCAGATAGACCGATGTAAAAATGGGAGCGTCGGGAAACATATTGCTAAGGAAGAGGGTCACTTTTTCTGTGCCGCC
>CAISEG010000163.1 GCA_903884265.1 uncultured Anaerolineales bacterium
GGATCTCGCCCAGGACCGTGCGGGCATGGCGGACGGCTTCGACCACGTCGCCCGTGCCGGCCTCGCCCTTGGTGCGGATCATGGCTGCGCCCTCGCCGACCCGGCGCAGGGCCTCACCCAGGTTGCGGCAGCCACATACGAAGGGGACCTTGAAGTTGTGCTTCAGGATGTGGTTCTCCTCGTCTGCCGGGGTCAGGACTTCCGACTCGTCGATGTAGTCCACGCCGATGGCTTCAAGGATTTGCGCTTCCACAAAATGACCGATGCGGCATTTGGCCATGACCGGGATGGTGACCGTGTCCATGATCTTGAGGATCAGATCTGGGTCCGACATGCGTGCCACGCCGCCCTGGGCGCGGATATCTGCCGGGACACGTTCCAAGGCCATTACGGCGCAAGCACCGGCCTCTTCCGCTATTTTTGCGTGTTCGGGGGTGACGACATCCATGATGACGCCGCCCTTGAGCATTTGAGCCAGACCTTTTTTTACGGTAAAAGTACCGGTTTGTTGTTCCATGTAAATACTCCTTTCAAATGATAAGCGTCCCGATTCTACCACTGCTTGTGATTCAAACCACTGTGGCCAGCTCCAAATTGCCGGGCTGGAGAAGAGCTTGGGTTCATTAAGTGGTTGAATGGCTCCATTTCCCCAAAAAACATCAAGAGATCACAGCCACTGTAGCGGTCTGAGTCGAAAATAAACCGCCGGTTTTGGCGTGAGGGGAGAGATATTATTGCCAGAAAGCCTTGACAAAATCAAAAAACGGTATACAATTAGTACAATGATACAATTATACAATGAGACAATGATACAATATAAACTATGAACCTCGAATTAGACTTCCGTTCGGGCATCCCGATCTATCTCCAGGTGGTGGAGCGCATCCAAGAGCGTATTGCCAGTGGTCTGATCACGCCCGGCGCCCAGCTCCCCACCGTCCGTTCCCTGGCCCTCGAGCTGCGGGTAAATTTCAACACCGTGGCGCGGGCCTATCGCATCCTGGACGAGACCGGCATCATCTCCACCCAGCAAGGGCGTGGCACCTACGTCATGAGCATACCCCCGCCGGAAGTCTCTGAACAGATCCGCCAAAACGTATTAAAGGCGCTGACCCAGCGATACTTGACAGATGCGGAACGGCTTGGCGCCTCGCTGGAAGAAGTGGACCAGATCCTGAAAGACCAGGTGGCGCATTGGCAGCAAACCGGCCACCTGTCGAACCCTGAACATGAACCTGATCATGAATAAAAGGAGAATGTTATGAGCCCTACGACTGTTCTAAAAGATCTAAACCTGCGACCGCAGGGTCGCCAGAAGTCCGACCAGCATATTCCCGGCGTGGCCGGAGCTCTGTTTGCCATCTGCCTGCTGGCCTGTTTCGTCGGTATACGCTTGATGACCCAAAACGGTATTGCTAGCGATGCCTTGATTGGAAGCTGGACTGTCGCGTGGATACTTCTGGGCACATTTTTGTTGTACTCACTCAAAATTGCATCCCAGTGGGAGAAGGCGGTCATCCTGCGATTGGGTAAATTCCACAAACTGGCCGGGCCGGGAGCGTTCTGGGTGTTGCCGATCGTTGACACTCTGGCCAACTGGATCGACCACCGCGTCATGGTGACGCCTTTCTCTGCCGAAAAGACACTCACAAAAGATACCGTCCCCGTGGATGTAGATGCAGTTCTGTTCTGGGTCATCTGGGATGCCGAAAAAGCAGCCCTCGAAGTCGCCGATTACCGCGCCGCCATTGCCTGGGCTGCACAGACTGCGCTGCGCGAGATCATCGGGCAAAGCGTTCTGGCCGATATTCTGGTCGGCCGGGCCAAGATGGATGCCGACCTGCAGAAGATCATTGACGAGCGCACCACACCCTGGGGTATCACCGTCCAGTCCGTGGAAATTCGCGACGTGATCATCCCGCCAGATCTTGAAGATGCCATGTCCCGCCAGGCACAGGCGGAACGCGAACGCCAGGCGCGCGTTATCCTTGGCGAGTCTGAGATGCAGATCGCCGCCTCCTTCGCTGAGGCTTCCAAAGCCTACATCCACAATCCCACTGCCCTGCACCTGCGTGCCATGAACATGCTCTTCGAAGGGCTCAAGGAAAAGGGAGCACTGGTCATCGTCCCCAGCAGTGCCGTCGATACAATGAACCTGGGCGGCCTGAGCGGCATGGTCTCGCTGGCGCAACAGAACCTGCCCAAGGAAAAGGAATAGACTAAGGAATAGATATAATGAGGGACGGCAGTCCATCGCCGTCCCGTAAAAAAAATAAAACCAGGAGACCCATGAATGAAAAGAAAACTTCCAGCCATCCTTCTGATCGCCGCCATCGTCTCGACCTTGGTACTGACCGGATGCCAGGCTCCCAATCCGGCTTCCCTGTCCAATGACCAGGTTGTACAGGTGGTCGACAATATCCTGAAGGCGATCAGTGCAGGTGACTTTCAGAGTTTCACCCAGGATTTCAGTGATTCAATGGCAAGCAATTTTACCGAGGCGCAGTTCATCAGCCTGGCTGAACTACTCAAGAAGGCCAGCGGGAATTATGTCTCCTGCGCAGACACGTCGCCGGAAATCTCGAACAGCCAGGGTTATGCTGTCTACCGCCTGACCTGCAAATATGAACTGGAAAACGTCATTGTAACCGTCACATTCCTGGAAGGCGGGGAAAAAGTCGAAGGCCTGTTCTTTGACTCGACCAACCTTCGCAAAGTCAGCCAATAAGATCACCATCCAACAATTGTTTCACGTGGAACGTTTTCAGCCTTGCAGGCTAATAATTCCTGCAAAGCTTGTGTATGAAGGAGAATAGAAATGATCACTACCAGGGAAATCCTCAAGATCGTCCTGCTCCTTTCGCCCATTATCCTCATCCAGCTAGGGATGGCTGTTTACGCCCTGGTCGACCTGGCAGGCCGCCAGAAGACGCGCGGCCCGCGTTGGGCCTGGGCGTTGGGTTTGATCGTAACGATCTTCGGCATCCCGAGCGGGATCATCGTTTCGGGGGTTTATCTGGCCTGGGGACGCCACGCGGAGGCGTAATATGATCCGGATAGAGAATTTTATTAAAACCTATGGGTCTGTACGTGCCCTCGACAGCCTGAGCCTGAATGTCGAGCCGGGCGTGGTCTACGGTTTCCTCGGTCCAAACGGGGCCGGAAAGACCACCTGCATGCGCATCCTCGCCGGGCTGGCACGTCCCGATAGCGGACGGGCGTGGATCCTCGACAAGGAAATTGGTCAGCCGGGGTCGGAAATCCGCTCCCTGATCGGTGTCCTGCCCGAAGAACCGGCTTTTTATGGATGGATGACGCCGCGTGAGTATCTGCGTGATTTTATCGCCCCGCTGTACAACATCCATGGTCAGATGGCGGCCAAACGCGCGGATGAGTTACTGGAGATCGTCGATCTAAAAGATGCCGGCAACCGGCGCATCAGTGGCTTCTCGCGCGGCATGCGTCAGCGGATGGGATTGGCCCAGGCGCTTGTCCATCAGCCGCCAGTCTTATTGCTGGACGAACCTGTCAGTGCCCTGGATCCCGCCGGGCGCAAGGAAGTGCTCGACCTGATAGAGACCCTGCGCGGCCAAACTACCATCCTGCTCTCCACCCATATTCTGGCAGATGTGGAACGGGTCTGCGATGTGGTCGGGATTA
>CAISEG010000164.1 GCA_903884265.1 uncultured Anaerolineales bacterium
ATCCTATTTGACCTTGGACTGGGCAGTTCCACCCGCCACCCGGACCCTGAGATGGGCTATGGTGCCGCGTCCATCGCAACCTCTGGTCCCGTTACCGAGGGCAATGTGGGCGCGGGGACCGGGGCTACAGTGGGCAAGATCTTTGGCATGGCCGGGGCGATGAAATCCGGCCTCGGCACAGCCAGCATCGAGATTGGCGGTGGCGTGGTGGTCGGTGCTATCGTTGCAGTCAACGCCTTTGGGGATGTGCTGGATCCGGCCACCGTTCAGATCATCGCTGGGGCGCGTCCTGCCAAAGTAGGCCCGCTGAAATTAGGCGGATCAGACCAATTCGCTGACACCATGAAGGTGCTGCGCACTCTCGCCGGGCGGACTATTTTAAGCCTGGCAACAGGCAGCAACACCGTCATCGCTGTGGTGGCAACCAATGCAAAATTCGACAAGGCGCAAGCCACCAAGGTTGCCCAGATGGCACATGACGGGCTGGCACGCGCCGTCCGCCCTGCCCACACCATGCTGGACGGCGACACGATCTTCGCCCTCGCCACCTGTCAGAAGAAAGCTGACGTGAGCATCGTGGGGGCTTATGCCGCAGAAGCTCTGGCGCAAGCCATCGTGCGGGCGGTGAAGGCGGCAAAACCAGCCGGAGGCTTGCCTGCTTTAAATATGTAACAGTCCCCAACTTGAGCATTGTTATAACAAATCCGCCAATCTTGCGAAAGGGAAAAAGATTGCCGGATTTTCGTCTGTTGACTTTACTCCCAATCCTATCTATACTTTGTTTATGCTTGCGCGTGTCTATACCTGTGCTGTAATTGGCCTCGACGGGGTGGTGGTCGAGGTGGAAGTGGACTATACCTCCGGCTTCCCTGGCATGACCATAGTCGGCTTGCCGGATGCGGCCATCCAGGAGAGCCGCGAACGCGTGCAGGCGGCAGTGCGCAACGCCGGGGTCCCCTTTCCGCGCAAACGGCTGGTGGTCAACCTGGCTCCGGCTTCGGTCCGCAAGGAAGGTCCCGCTTACGACCTTCCCATCGCCCTGGGTGTCCTGATCTACACCGGCATGTTGCCCTCTGAAGCCGCCGAAGGGACGATGGTTGTGGGGGAACTCTCCCTGGATGGGACCGTCCGCCATGCCCGCGGTGTCCTTCCGATGGCCGCCACCGCCCGCCAGGCTGGATTCAAACGCATCGTGGTACCAGAGGTGGACGCCGCCGAAGCTGCCTTGATCCCAGATCTCGAAGTCATCCCCGTGTCTTCATTGGCAATGCTCTACAACCACCTGGCGGGACGCAATCTCGTCCCCGCCTACACCCGTCTTGATGTGGAAGACGCCCCGCTTTTCCCACCGACTGATTTCAGCGAAGTCAAGGGCCAGGAACATGTCAAGCGCGCCCTCGAAGTAGCCGCCGCTGGAGGTCACAACGTATTGATGATGGGCCCGCCCGGGGCGGGAAAGACCCTGCTGGCACGCGCCCTTCCGGGCATCCTGCCAAAAATGTCCATTGACGAGGCGTTGGATGTCACCCGCATCTACTCTGTGGCTGACCAGCTCCCGCCCGAAACACCTCTGTTGCGCAATCGTCCGTTCCGCTCCCCCCACCATACCATCAGTCACGCTGGCCTCGTAGGCGGCGGAAACTGGCCGCATCCTGGAGAGATCTCGCTGGCTCATCACGGTGTTCTTTTCCTGGATGAACTGCCCGAATTCGGTATGCGCGTGCTCGAGGTGTTGCGCCAGCCGCTGGAAGACAAGGTCGTCACCATCAGCCGGGCCCAGGGTTCGCTCACCTTTCCGGCTAATTTCCAATTGGTTGGTGCAATGAATCCCTGTCCGTGTGGTTACTTTGGCGATCCGGTCAGACCTTGCACCTGCTCCTCCATGGTGGTCACCAAGTACCAGAAACGCATCTCTGGACCTTTGCTCGATCGGATTGATATCCATATGGAAGTGCCGCGCGTAGAATACGAGAAACTGTCCGACGCCCGCATGGGCGAACCCAGCGCGATAATCCGCGCCCGTGTCGAAATTGCCCGGCAGCGTCAGCGGGAACGATTCTCGAATAAGGAATCCTCCAATCCCGTTACCTGTAATGCCGACATGCGTCCCGCCGATGTGCGAAAATTCTGCCTCCTTGACGAAACTGGTCAGGCTTTAATGCAGACGGCTATGAACCAGTTGCAGTTATCGGCGCGGGCTTATCACCGGGTGCTGAAGCTGGCCCGAACGATCGCCGACCTGGCGGGGAGTGAAACGATCGCCACGACCCATCTCGCAGAGGCGTTGCAATACAGGCCGAGGTTGGGATGGGGTAGAGAGTAACAATGGAAGTGATCATTCCAGTAGATTAATTTATAATGATTGAGAAAAACTCTCACCAACCCCCGCCCGTTTCATTGAACCAAGCCGTTGAGGGACTACTAATTCTGCCCCCGATTAGTAGTTGATAATTACTTATGATAGAATCACTTTACCCTAAGGGAATAATTACGCACTGGCAATTTAAAAAGAATAATATTTTAATCTTCACTGATAAAAATGGATGCAACATTTAATTATTTGATCAGTTTTATTCTTCTATGGCTTTTTTCCTTTGTGGCGATTGGACTAGGTGCTCTTTTTAGCCCAGAGTC
>CAISEG010000165.1 GCA_903884265.1 uncultured Anaerolineales bacterium
GGGAAATTCCACTCGCGCCTTTTCTTCAGAGTAACCCGTACTCCGGGCATGTTCCCAGTAACAATCCCAATCCAGGAACTGGCCTTCCGCGTAAGTGCCTGGCGCTTGCCGCCGGGCCCATTCCAATGTGGCGGAAGAATATTTCATCGGAGAGCGCAAGGGGCGCGCCGTCACCATGCCAACATTGGGGAACACATCAAACAACTCAAGGGATGCCTTAAGCCACCCAGGACGGAAACCAATGTCTCCATCCGCAAAGACCACATATTTGCCTTGTGCCGCACCAAACATGAAGTTCCATGCGCCGATCTTGCCTATGTTCGTATCGGATTGCACCAAAAACTGGATCTTTCCCTGCCTGTGAACCCCCTGAAGATAGGTACGCACTTCGGTGCAGGAATGGTTGTCGAATATCATCACATCGTAAGGATGTTCAGGTTCCCGCGTAGCGTGCAAACTCTCAACCAACGCCTTGAGCACCTCCAAGCTCTGCTCGTAATAACCGCTCAGGAACGGAATAAAATTGATCACCGCAACCGTAATTTCGGCAGGTTGGGCTACTTTTTCAACAAACCGGGCAGGATTATGACCAACTCGCATGCTCATCTCCTCGGTTTCGATGCCAACGGCCGCTGCATCCGTTGAAGACGCAGGGAAATCTCCCAACTCCAACCGGCACCTTTATCATTGATAAAAGCTTGTTCGAGCTGTCTCAGCCACCGCACCACCCGGACCTGGGGCCTGCGAATGCGTCCCCGCACTAGTTCGCGGTTCGTATCCAGGATATTGTAAACGTGCTTGCGCCCCCCGGCCTTGCCCAAGTTGGATTTGGCGACTTCGGAACCATAAGGCGGCCTGTTGCCAGGCAGGTGGCTGTAATCATGGTTCTGATGGACGGCAACGACATCCCGTGAGGCATCTATTGCCATGCCAAAGCTTGTCCGAGCCTGGTAGACCATCCAATTATCCCAGGCAGGGCGGCCGATGGTGAAATCCGGGACCTCGGTATACAAATGGCGCGGAAAGATGAAATAGTCAATTCCCCACGGTGAATAGAACTCGCCGCGCTGAGCCACATCGAGCCGTAAGCGTGACTCCCAATCACCGCTGAAATCAAACGGAGCGGTAAGATCCATGTTCCAGCGCTGACCGACCAGCAGGAAGTCCTTTACCTCTTCCGAAACCAACCGCGCGGCCGTAAGTGCGTCTGACATCAGGAGCATGTCGGCATTGGCATAGCAAAGCAATGGACTGTCACTGCAGGCATGACCGATTCCCATTACAGAATTAACCAGCGGGATGCCCTTTTCGTCGCGCTCGACCACCGGTACATGCTTGACGCCAAATTCCTGCGCCGCTTCGGGAATGCCGGGCTCGTCGCCAATCACAAGCACATCCACATCCACCAGCCGCGTCCAAGCAGCCAGGGCATTACGCTGGATGATGTTGATGTGCGAGAGCGTGAACGGCTTGGGAGCTGTAAAAATGGTCAGGAATGCCACGATACACCTAAGTCATCAGCGGGAGCCAAGCCCCCGCCAGAGCACAGAGAGACTATTGTGGGATCGGAAGGCCAAGCTTTTGGGAGACCTGCTTCTCGATCCATGAGTAGGTACGCTCCATCCCCTGCTCAAGGGTCAATTTTGGTTCCCATTTGAGTACTTCGCGGAGGCGGGTGTTATCAGAGTTACGGCCGCGCACACCCTGAGGCCCGTTAATGTGCTTGATGGTGATTTTGATACCGGCAATCTTTGCAACCATATGAGCCAGTTCGTTGATGGTAACCATGCGGTCCGAGCCGAGATTGAGCGGTGAGGTATAGTCGGAGCGCATCAAGCGGTAGATCCCTTCCATGCAATCGTCGATGTAGCAGAAGGAACGCGTCTGCTCACCGTCGCCCCACATTTCGATCTCATGGTTGCCGGTCAACTTGGCAATGGCAACCTTGCGCGACATGGCTGCCGGGGCTTTTTCACGCCCACCTTCCCAGGTTCCGTGCGGGCCGAATATATTGTGGAAGCGCACAATGCGGGTCTGGATGCCGTAGTCCTCACGATAATGAGTACAGAGACGTTCCATAACCAGTTTTTCCCAGCCATAAGCATCCTGGGGCATGGCCGGGTAAGCATCTTCTTCCTTCAATGGGACAACATTTGCGTCCGTCTGCTTGAATTCGGGGTAAACGCAGGCTGACGAAGTGTAGAAGTAACGCTTCACGCCGTTAACATGCGCGGCGTCCAACGTGTGGGTATTGATGAGCGAATTATTATGCAGGATCTCCGAGTGGTGAGCCGAGATGAAGCCCATCCCGCCCATGTCAGCGGCCAGACCATAGACCTCATCAATGCCGCGCGTAGCCTGCAGGCAGTTATCCCAGCGGCGCAGGTCGAGGAGTTCGAACTCGTCCGCGTCTATTTCGTTGTATTCAGGGACCTTAATATCAACACCGCGCACCCAGTAGCCCTTGGCACGCAGGAACGTAACGAGGTGATGGCCAATAAAACCGCCTGCACCGGTAACGAGAACTCGAGTTTGTGACATAGTATTTTCTCCTTAGATATATTTTTCGTTCATGGGCGTAAGCTGCCCGTGGAAATTAGAGTTGCGAGTGGACTGATTCACCAGCCATTTCCCGGAAGGTTGGCTCGAAAATAGCGCGTCCCTCCGGGCTGAGCACATAGGCGATGGGACGTTTCACCAGGCTTGGCCATGTTTTTTCCAAATGCCACGGAAATGGTAGAGCATACTCAGCAAAGAAAGTATACGCATAATTCAAGGCCAATTCCATTTGTTCCGACCTCAGCCGGGCAGGTGCA
>CAISEG010000166.1 GCA_903884265.1 uncultured Anaerolineales bacterium
CAGATGGGTTGGTCATGAATGAGTCCATTTATATTCAGGCTTGATCCAAGGATTATTCCGAGTCGTTGTCACCGTAGATAAACAAGTCACCGATCGATTCGCGTAAATAGTTACGGCGGATGGCTTCCCCGAAGACGGGAGCCACCGAGAGCATGTGCAGTTTCGGGTGGCGCCTCTCCAGAGGAATATAAACAGTATCTGTGGTGACGATCTCGGTAATCTGGGGTACAGCGGCCAGTTTCTCGAGCCCGCCATGCACGAAGACCCCGTGCGTGCAAGCCACCCAGATTTCCTGGATGCCCTGCTCGATGAGGATACGGCTGAGTTCCAAGACTGATCCGCCGGTAGCAATCTCATCATCATAAATAATGGCCTTCTGGAAACCCTGCACCTGGCGACCAATCAATCCGCTGATGATCACCTTGGTGTCGGAGATACGCTCCTTATTGCCTGCTGCAACTGGTAGGTCCAGACTCTTGGCGAATAGTGCGGCTGGCTTGGCAGCACCCATGTCGGGCGCGACCACCACCGTCCCAGCCAAATCGTGGGATTGGAAGTAATGCCGGAAAACAGGACGACTGGTCAACGGATCAGTGGGGACGCTGAAGAAGCCATGGATTTGTGGCGAATGAAGTACCATCGTCATCACATGGGTGGCACCGGCTGTCACCAAAAGGTCAGCGATCAGGCGGGCCGTGATCGAGATGCGCGGCGCATCCTTCTTATCCGAACGGCCAAAGGAAAAATAAGGAATGATGGCATGGACTTCTTTTGCAGAGGCTGAGCGGGCAATATCCAACATCATCAGCAATTCGACCAGGTTATCGTTGACGGGGGGAGCAAGCGTCTGGACAATGAATACGATGCGTGAACGCACACTGGCTCCGAGCTGGATATACAGGTTGTCATTACTGAACCGGCTGACGAATGTTTCTTCGAGCGGCAGGTTCAGATAAGTGGCTATATCAGCTGACAGTTGCGGATGGGAACTGCCACTAAAAATACGGATCTCATCGGGGTCAAGTGCAGTTTTATTACTCATGGCATGCAACCAAGATCCTTCCTGTAATAAAAGGTTCGGAAATAGCGGGATTCCCGTTCAAGTTCCCACGCAGCAGTCCTTATCCAGTCTTACCAAATCCCAGGGATAAGGCGGTAACGCACGTGCCCGGCGAATTCTTTATACCCGTTCAGTTCGTTTTGCAGGGTGCGATCCTCCAGCGCGGTGCGAAGGAATAGGTTGGCGACCAGTAGGAGCATTGGAATGCAAGCCCATTGCGAACCAAGTGCGATGGGGATGGCGATATATGAGAGCAGCAGGCTGGCATAGCCGGGATGGCGGATAAAGCGATACGGACCGCCAGTCTGGACGGTGTGTCCACGATCTTTCTGGATGCGGACGATGGTGGAAAAAAACTTATTCGAGACCATTGCCCAGGTAAAGAGAGGGTAACTCAAGCCAAGCAGAACGAACGCAGCAGCCTGGACCCAAAACGGAATATTGCCAATCCAGCCGAAACGTTTATCCAGACCAGCCAGAATCAGGATGGCAAACCCCCCGATGCCAGTGAGTATGCCAATGACTTTGTCCCAGCCTTTGGCACCCTCGCCGACCTGTGAGCGCTCCTCCACCAATTCCTTGTGTTTTCCCAAGAGAATGAACGCGTTAAAGATAAGGAAGACCAGGTAGAG
>CAISEG010000167.1 GCA_903884265.1 uncultured Anaerolineales bacterium
ATTATATCGGAGGGACGCGTCAATCATTTTCAGGCACTTAATCCGGCACGATATCAAGTTTGGGAAAAGGTTCTCAAGTTACAGCAGCTTTTAGCCTATTCAAAAACGCAAAACGGAGGTTTATCATGGCAGCGAAGAAAAAATTGACTACCAGGAACGGTTCACCCGTTGTTGACAATCAAAACACGATGACAGCCGGACCGCGTGGTCCAGTGCTTATGCAGGATGTCTGGTTCCTCGAAAAACTGGCCCACTTCGACCGGGAGGTGATTCCCGAACGTCGGATGCATGCGAAGGGGTCTGGCGCCTACGGCACCTTTACCGTCACCCATGACATCACCAAGTACACTAAAGCCAATATCTTCTCCAAGGTGGGCAAAAATACCGACTGTTTCGTACGTTTTTCCACGGTTGCCGGCGAGCGCGGTGCGGCAGATGCCGAACGCGACATCCGGGGTTTTGCCATGAAATTCTATACCGAGGAAGGGAACTGGGATCTGGTGGGCAATAACACGCCCGTATTCTTCCTGCGCGATCCCCTCAAGTTTCCCGACCTCAACCATGCCGTGAAGCGTGACCCCCGTACGAACATGCGTAGTGCCAAAAACAACTGGGACTTCTGGACCTCACTGCCGGAAGCACTCCACCAGGTGACCATCGTCATGAGCGACCGGGGCATACCCGCTACTTACCGTCACATGCACGGCTTCGGCAGCCATACCTTCAGCTTCATCAACGCCAAGAACCAGCGCTTTTGGGTCAAGTTCCACCTCAAGACCCAGCAGGGGATAAAGAATTTGACCGACCAGCAGGCTGAGGAGTTTGTCGGTAAGGATCGGGAGAGCCACCAGCGCGACCTCTACGAGAGCATCGAAAAAGGGGACTTCCCCCGCTGGACTTTCTCTGTTCAGATCATGCCGGAGAAGGACGCGGCAACCTGCTCCTACCATCCCTTCGACCTCACTAAGGTCTGGCTCCACAAGGATTACCCCCTGATGGAGGTGGGTGTCCTCGCACTGAACCGCAATCCCGAAAACTACTTCGCCGAGGTCGAGCAGTCAGCCTTCAACCCGGCTAATGTTGTCCCGGGCGTAGGTTTTTCACCAGACAAGATGCTCCAGGGGCGGCTGTTCTCCTACGGTGACGCGCAGCGCTACCGTCTCGGTGTGAACCACCAACAGATTCCGGTCAACGCCCCCCGTTGCCCATACCACAGCTATCACCGTGATGGCGCCATGCGGGTGGACGGTAATTATGGCAGCATCCTCGGGTATGAGCCCAATAGCTACGGTGAATGGCAGGAACAGCCAAAATTTGCCGAACCGCCGCTGAAGCTGAATGGGGCAGCGGATCACTGGAATTATCGCGAAGACGATAATGACTATTACACACAGCCTGGCAAGCTATTTCGTTTGATGAACTCGGCGCAACAGAAGGTCCTTTTTGAAAACACAGCCCGCGCAATGGGCGATGCACCCAAGATGGTCAAGATCCGCCACATCGGCAACTGTCTGAAGGCAGATCCAACCTACGGCAAAGGGATCGCCAGGGCTCTGGGCATTCCAATGAGCGAAGTTCCGAAATAGACCTTTGTCTTGATGATTCGACAGAACGCGCATGATAATCAAGAAAGAAACTGATATTTCACCTTTAGAGATTACCGATGAAGGCCTCTACGTTAATCGTCGCGAATTTATAGCTGCGACAGCCGCTATTGCCATAACAGGGGCGATCCCCGATTTATTTGCACGGGAGGGCGATGCTGACCTTAAGCTTAACGTGGGTAAAAGCGGTGCATACACCGGGGGCGAGAAAACTACCCCCGTTTTGGACGCCACTCACTACAACAACTTTTATGAGTTCTCTACAGAAAAAGAGGATGTAGCCGAACGTAGCAAAAGCTTCCGTACCCGTCCGTGGACTGTTTCAGTGGAAGGACATGTTAACAAACCCAGGCTTTACGATATTGATGAGGTCATGAAAATGTTTCCCTTGGAAGAGCGCATCTACCGGTTCCGTTGCGTGGAGGCGTGGTCAATGGTTATTCCCTGGGTCGGCTTTCCTCTCGGCGATTTCATAAAAAGGTGTGAGCCGACCTCTAAGGCGAAATTCGTAGAATTCACGACACTGAAGGACCAGAAGCAGATGCCGGGGCAGACCCTCGACGTGCTTGACTGGCCTTATATTGAGGGCCTGAGGTTTGATGAGGCATTGAACCCCTTGACCATGCTGGCCGTGGGGATGTATGGGAAGGTATTGCCTAGCCAGAATGGCGCCCCCCTGAGACTCGTAGTGCCCTGGAAGTACGGCTTTAAGAACATCAAATCTATTGTCCGTATCCGTTTTGTTGAGCAGATGCCGATTAGCGCATGGATGAAGGCAAACCCCCGAGAATACGGATTTTACTCCAACGTAAACCCAGAGATAGACCACCCCCGATGGAGCCAGGCAAGGGAGCGTCGGATTGGTGAGATTGCGAAGCGAAATACTCTTATGTTTAACGGATACAGTGAACAGGTTGCGCACATGTATGCGGGCATGGACCTCAGGAAGTACTTTTGATGGGAATCTGCATGTGAAGTTCGCTGACCGCCTCAAAATTGTCTTTTGCATTATTTATCTTCTGCCGGTTTCACGGCTGGTCTTTCTCGCATTCACTTTGGGGCTCGGAGCCAACCCGATAGAAAAGGTCATCTGTACGACTGGCGACTGGGCTCTTAATTTGCTGTTGCTCACACTTACGATCACCCCATTCTGCAGTCTCACCGGATGGTCATGGCCTGCCAAATTACGTAAAATGTCGGGGCTTTTCAGCTTTCTTTACGCTGGCCTCCATTTCATTGCTTATATTGTACTCGACCAAGG
>CAISEG010000168.1 GCA_903884265.1 uncultured Anaerolineales bacterium
CCGCTGGCACCTGCGGGCTGACCAGCGCCAACTGATCCTCTGCCAGCCACTCGTCCGCACCGATGGCGATGACGCCCGGGTTTTGCGTCACCGCCGGGACCTCGTGTACGATCTGGTAGCGGGTATATGCCTGGATGGGCGTCCCCGCCGCGTTAGCGCTCTGGGTATCGGCCAGCACCCAGCCGAAGCGGAAAGGTACCTCGCGCCTCAGCCGGATGCCGCTGAACGTGGAGGGCGTCAGTGGTTGTAAATCCTCCCCGTCCATCCAGCCGTAGGTCACCTTGTAAAATGTCCGCCCGTCGCGCTGCTCGGAGGTGGTATAAGCCACGTAAGCTGGATAGTTCGGCAGGGTTCCAAAATTGCCTGTTTTTGCTGCCGCGTCCTGCAGGCTGATATAGACCTTTGCTTTTGGGTTGTTGACCTGGGCGTAGCTGTATTTCAACACGCCCAGCGACGGGTCGAGTGGCTGGTACCAGGCCGGTTCGGGTGTGGGGGTCAGCGTGGGCGTCTGGGTGGGGGGCAGGGTTGCGCTCGCCGTGGCAGCTGCCGGGGGCGTTGCGGTCTCGGTCGGTGTGGAGGCGGGCGTCGACGCAGGCTGACAGGCTGAAAGGAACAATGAGAGCGCAAGCAGCACTACTGAATGGCGGTATTTTGGTAATCCCCTGACTGAGAAGGCGAAAGCCGTCTGAAGACGGCTCTTCGCAGATTCTTTTTCCACTATTTTCCTTTTGGGTGGCTTTGCGTTTAGAAGCGAATTATCCATGCGGCCAATCCAGCAGGGTCACTTCCGCCAGCAGGCGGGGATTGACGTTGCGCTCCAGCTTGTCGATCGCCCCCTCGGCGTCGCCGACCAGTTTCCGCGCTTCCGGGAGGGGCAGCTTTTTCGCCAAAGCATTGATGGCATCGGTGTAGTCCACGTTGGTGAGCGGGGCTTCAGACTTGGCTGCCCGCATCAGCACGTCCCGCCAGAAGGAGAGCCAGATCAAAAACGTCTCGCGCAGGAGTTCTTCTTCCTCGGCATCTCCCTTTTTACGTTTGGTCAGTTTCTCGGCGTAGGCAAACCGCTCGACGCGCGTGGATTTGAGCAGGGCTTGCAGGTCGTCCAGCCGTCTTGTCCGGAACTCCAGCGCCTTCTTGTCTTCCATCAGGCGCAGGGCGTACCCGGGCCTTCCGCCGGAGATGTGCGCCAGCAGGTGGGCAGACCCGGCTTCCGCCCCGCGCTCTTTTAGATAGGCTTCAACCCTCTCCACCGGCAGTGGTCGCAGCCGCAGGATCTCGCAGCGCGAGGTGATCGTCGGCAGAAGCTGCTCGGCGGTGTCGGCAATCAAGATGAAAATGGCATGCGGCGGACCTTCTTCAAGCGATTTAAGCAAAATATTTTCTGTATTTTTGTTCGCTTCTTGAAACCGTAGGAATAGTAATATTTTATAAGTTGATTGGTATGGGGTTAATGTCAGGGTATGCAACAAATTGCGGACGGGATCAACGTGAAGAGTTTTTCCTTCTTCCTCCGTTTGGATTACCGTCAGGTCGGTATATTGCATCCGTTCGATCTGCTGGCAGGTCTTGCATTTTCCACAGGGTTCGCCGGGGGCCACCGGTTTCGGACAGTTCAAAGCCTGGGCAAAGCGCAGCGCCAGGGTCCGGCGGCCCAGGCCGGGAGGCCCGGTGAAAAGGTAGGCATGCTGGACGGAATCATGCAAGAGATGCTGCTTGAGCATCTCCACCGCCCATTCGTTTCCAAGAATATTCCAGTTATTGTCCATTCATTCTGCAGGAGCACGGCTTCGCCATGCCCTTACTCTTCTCCGGCCCGCAACCTCAAATACGAATCATAGCGCTGGGGATGCACCCTGCCCGCCTCCACGGCGGCCCGCACTGCGCAGCCCGGCTCACTCTTGTGATGGCAGTCGTTGAATTGGCATTGCGACACCAGCGGGGCCAGCTCGGGGAAATAGCCATCCAGTTCCTCCGGCTCGGTATCCCACAGCGCCAGCGAGCGCATACCGGGCATGTCGGCCACGTAGCCGCTGCCTTCCAGAGCGAACAACTCGCGTACCGTGGTGGTATGGCGTCCCTTGCCCACCGCCGCGCTGACTTCGCGCACCGCCAGTCCCAGCCCCGGCTGGACTGCGTTCAGCAGGCTGGATTTGCCCACCCCGCTCGGCCCTGCCAGGGCAGACACTCTGCCGGTTAACCTCTCCCGCAGTTCGTCCACCCCCTGGCCTGTCCGGGCGCAGGTATACAGCACCGGGTAGCCAATGGGTGGGTAAAGGCCGAACAGCGCCTCGGCTTGCTCCTGGCCCACCAGGTCGGTCTTGTTGGCGATGATGAGAGCCGGCAGTTCCTGTTTTTCAGCGATCACCAGGAACCGGTCCAGCATGCGCAGGTGCGGACGCGGGTCGGCGCATGCAAAGACGAACACCGCTTGGTCGGGGTTGGCTAAAATCACCTGCTGGTACACGCCCTGGGGTCGTGGGTCGAGCCGTACCAGGGAACTGCGCCGCGCATCAATGGATTCGATGCTCCCCGTCCCGTCCGGCTGGCAGGAAACCTGCACCCGGTCGCCAACTGCGGCGATATCGCCCACGTGTTTGCCCTGCTTGAGCCGGCCGCGCAGGTGACAGGTAAGCATGCCGCTTTCGGTCTGTACGGTGAAAAAACCTGACTGGGAGCGGACGATGAGGCCGGGGATACCCATTACGGCTGCGTGGTAGGGGTAGGCG
This sequence comes from uncultured Anaerolineales bacterium, assembly GCA_903884265.1. Lineage (GTDB taxonomy): Bacteria > Chloroflexota > Anaerolineae > Anaerolineales > Villigracilaceae > UBA877. The sequence continues at coordinate 2,727 of CAISEG010000168.1, forward strand.
TCGCTGCGGGCGCTCCGTAATCCGGGTTGATCACGCCGAAAGTGGATTCCCACGGGTAGACCGTCTGCGGTTTTCCGTTGAAGTAAATTTCCATCACACGCCGCATGATCGGCGCTGCCCAGGTGGCACCTTCTCCCTGATTGTTGACCAGCACCACCACGGCGATATCGGGTTTATCGGGTAGATCGGCCAGGCTGTAGCCGGCGAACCAGGCGTGCGGGTCGGTTGCGCCGCTCTCGGCAGTACCGGTTTTGGCAGCGACAGGGAAGGGGAAGCCGACAAACCTGGAATAGGCCGTTCCTTTCGGGTCTTGGATCACGCTGCGCATGGCAGCCTGGATGGTTTTCAGATTAGCGGTTGTCAGCGGCAGGGTGCCGTTGGCCTGCGGGTGGAAGATGGAGATCGCATCACCGCTGACCGGTTGGACTTTCTCCACCAGTTGCGGGCGGTAGAGCGTGCCGCCGTTGGCTACGGCTGAGATGAAGGTTGCCACCTGGAGCGGTGTTACCTGCACGTCGCCCTGGCCGATGGCGATACTGGTGGCATTGGTGCCGTCGGTGGGGTTCGGGATGCTCCCCTTCGATTCGGCTACCTGCTCGATCCCGGTGTAATTCCCCAGGCCAAAGGACCTGGCCATATCGGAAATTAGCGTACCCTTGCCGTTGGTGAATAGAGTGTAGCCGATGTGGTAGAACCACGGGTCGCAGGAGCGCATCAAACCCTGTGGTAGGGTCAGCAGACCGCTTGGAGGCCAGGAACAGGTGTCTTTCCCGGTTTGCTCTTTCTGTGCATTACAGTATTCCCAGGTCCAGTCGTACAGCGTGGGGCCGCTTGGCAGGAGCTCGGTGAAAGAGTACTGGCAATCCCAGGTGCTCTCGGGAGTAAATATACCGCTCTCCAGCGCGGCCGCCATGGTGATGATCTTGAATACCGAGCCGAGCGGGTACGTGCCTTGCGCGGCGTGGTTGAAAGTTGGCTGCTCATCCATGTACTGCCGGTTCACATTGCCCAGATCGTACCAATTGGGGTCAAACCCCGGCGAGGAGACCATCGCCAGCACCCGCCCGGTCTTTACTTCCATTACCACGATCGCCCCGGAGAGGCCATCCATGGCTGCCTGGGCCTCTTCCTGTAGATCTTTGTCGATCGTCAGGGTAATGGAAGAGGCTGGCTCGGAATTTACCTGCGCCAGGGCCGTTTCGTAGGTCCCGTCCGGAGAAGCGACGTAGATTGTGGCTGCATTTTTGCCATGCAAATAGCTCTCTCCCCACTTCTCGACGCCTTCCCAGCCGATCCGTTCCGCGCCGCTGTAACCGAGTCGCCGGTACGTATTGTAATCTTCCTTCGAGATGAATAGGGTGTAGCCGGCTGCATTGGGGGCAAGGTTCGGTTCATAAAAACGGGAGGTATAAGGGGTGGCCTGTACGCCGTTGTAATCCATAATGAAAGATGCGTTGACCGCTTCCACGCTGGCCTCGCCGACCGGCACGTAATTCCCTGCCGTATAGTTTTCATAATTGAAGCGGATGCTTTCCCGGCGGACGCCTGTCAATTGCTCGAGTTTATAGAAAACGGCATTTTCACTGTCGGGCGAGACCTCCCCAGCTACCAGGCCCAGGGCATAGGCATCCGTCTGGGTGGCAATGGCATTGCCGTTGCGGTCGTAGATATCGCCGCGCGCTGGGCTCACATAACTGGTCACCAGGTGCTTGCCGCCCGCCAATTCGGGTAGGATCAGGCTGTCGTCCCACGGGATCCGCCATTCGCCATTCTCCAGCACCAGGTTGATGTTGAAGTCGCGTTGGATATCGCCGAAAAGGGCGGTGTGGTAGGTGATGTGGAACGAAACCTGGGAATTCTGCGGGTCAGTCAGCATCGACAAGACATTGTATTCAACTGTTTGCGCGCTCAAGGCGTTTAGATCGTCTGTATACCGCTTGGTAAAATCGTCCTGGGTGATGGCGTCGCGGCTGGCCTGCGTGATCAAGGTATACATCGTTGGGTAATCTTCCACCTGCATGGCATCCAGGTAGGCGCGCAAAGCGGTATCCGCGCTGGGGACGTGGATGACGGTAATCTCGGCGGTTGGTAGTCCGGCTGTGCCGGTACTGCCCCCGCCTCCGCATCCAGCCAGGAAGAGCAGGATCAGGAGCAGGTTTAGAAGATGTACGGGTTTCATCAGTTCACCTTTCGAGTCAACCGACCTGCTCACCGCGAAGGACCGCGGCGGAGACCGGACATGTGTAATTCAGGCTGGCCTGGCACTCGGCGGAAATGTCGGTCACGGGGGCAATGTTGAGTGGCCGCAGGCTGCGGGCCAGGTGGCAGAGCGGGAGTCCCATCACGCTGGCGTAGCAACCCGCCATCCTTTCGACTGGATGGAACCCGGGGTGCTGGATGGCGTAAGCACCAGCTTTGTCGAGCGGGTCACCTGTGGCGACATAGGTTTCGATCTCTTCGTCGCTGTAGTTCCGCATCGGCACATCTGTGACACACAGATCCGTGCGTAGGTTCCCGTCGGAGGGCCTCAGGACGGCGATCCCGGTAAGGACTTGGTGAGTGCGCTTGCGCAGCCTCCGCAGCATTTCCACAGCCTCGCGGCCATCCACGGGCTTGCCAAGGATGTTTTTCCCATCCACCACAGTAGTGTCGGCTGACAGGATGAGCAGGTCTTCACCGGGTGAATTTGTCCCATTGTTATTGGAGGAAGCAGCACACGCCCGCGCCTTGCTTTCAGCCAGGCGCAGCACGTAGGCTTGGGGCGCCTCTCCGGGGTGCTGGCTTTCATCCACATCCACGGGACGGGTGTCGAACTTCCAACCGCCAAGCTTCAGCAGTTCCCGCCGCCGGGGGGAAGTTGATGCCAGCACCAGATGAGCTGTACCCATGGGCGGGATTCTAACACACTAGCGGGTTCTTCCTCCTCGATGTAAAATGGAGTTGTCTACAGGTCCTGCGTGAAAAATGGAACAATATTCAATTATTTACGAGCCCTTTGATACAGAATAATTTATATTTACGCAAGAAGCAGTAGACCTGACAGTTTATCGAAGATCTGTTAGGTCTTGAACGAAATTATTTTGGAGGTCTTTTATGCTGGAACTTATTAAACGTATTCGCAGTGATGGCAGGAATCTCGGCAACGGCATCCTGAAGGTGGACGGGTTCATCAATCACCAGGTGGACCCGGCTTTGATGGATGCCTGCGGGCGCGAGCTGGCCCTGCGCTTTGCCAATGTCGGCGCCACCAAAGTGCTGACCGCTGAAATTTCGGGCATCGCCCCTGCCCTCACCACCGCCCAACACCTGGGTCTGCCGGTGGTCTATGCGCGCAAGTCCAAGCCTATCACCATGCCGGATACGGTCTTCCTGACCACGGCTCCCTCGCACACCAAGGGGCGCATGGTCGACCTGATCGTCTCGCCTGAATACCTGGCCGGCGGTGAAAAGATCCTCATCATTGACGATTTTCTGGCCTCTGGGGCCACCATCTGGGGTCTGGTCCGTTTAGCGCAGGCCGCCGGGGCCACCATCGTCGGCATTGGGACACTGATCGAGAAGGTTTTTGAAGGCGGACGGGAACTGCTCAAACCGATTGGCGTGCCGATCGAGTCGCTGGCGGTCATCAAGTCTATGGAAGACGATCAGATCGTCTTTGATGAATAAAGACGTGACCTGTTGCGCCTCAACGCCATTCTAGGCTGCCCCTTCTTCTACCGGATCTTTATCTGGATGCTGGACCACATGCCCTTTGTCCTCCCCGTCGAACGCCTGCGGGAGACGGATTCCTTGCTGGCCTTTTTTCATTCCAGGCCGGAATACCCGTTCCACGTCATCCTTCTCCCAAAAAGAGCCGTCCGTTCCTTTGCGGAGCTTAATCCAGCCGATCCCTTCTTGGCGGACATCGTCACCTCCGTCCAGGGCCTGGTTGCCGAATATCAATTGCCTGCCTACCGGCTGATCGTCAACGGTGGGGAGTACCAGGAATTCCCGCATTTGCATTTTCATCTTACTTCAGACGGTGAACGTTCCCACTTGTGAACGTTAAAACGGTATTTATGCACACTTCCCTTGCCATCCTCGATTTCGGTTCCCAGTACGCCCAGCTCATTGCCCGCCGGGTGCGCGAAGCCCATGTTTACTGCGAACTCTTCCCGTGGGACTCTGCAGCAGAAAAGGTCTTTGCCATCCAACCCAGGGGCTTCATCCTCTCCGGCGGACCGGCTTCCGTCTATGCCGAGGCTGCGCCGACACTGCCAGGCTATGTCATCGATTCGGGTTTGCCCATCCTCGGCATCTGCTACGGGATGCAGTTGTTGGTGCATACCCTCGGCGGCCAGGTCGATCCGTCTGCCGAGCGGGAGTACGGCCCGGCGGAGATCCAGCCGCTCGTTCCCGGCACGATGCTCGATGTAATATCCAAAGTCTGGATGTCGCACGGCGACCGGATCACGAAAATGCCGCAGGGATTCGTTGCCCTGGCGAAATCGGGCAATAGTCCTATCGCCGCCATTGGCGATTTCAAGCGCAGGTATTTCGCGGTGCAGTTCCATCCTGAAGTCCATCACACACCCAATGGTGCGGAAGTTCTCAAGCATTTTGCACTGGAGGTGTGTGGCTGCACCCCAGACTGGACTCCCGCGTCCATTATTGAAGAGAGCGTGATGCGCATCCGCCAGCAGGTTGGAGAAGAACGCGTCCTGGCGGCGGTCAGCGGGGGTGTGGATTCGTCCGTGGCGGCCGCTCTGGTGCACAAAGCCATTGGCGATCAGCAGGTGGCGGTCTTCGTGAATACAGGCCTTCTTCGCCAGGGGGAGCCGGAACAGGTTGTTAAAACTTTCCGCCAGCAGATGGGCGTCGAACTGGTGGCGGTGGATGCCGCCACAGAGTTTTTCGCCGCACTGAAAGGCGTCACCGAACCTGAGCGGAAGCGCAGGATCGTCGGTGAAAAGTTCATCCGCATCTTCGAGCGCGAGGCCAAAAAACTTGGCGAACCGGGCTTCCTGGTGCAGGGCACGATCTATCCCGACGTAGTCGAGTCGGCCGCGCCGGACCGCAACAAGGCCGCCCGGATCAAGTCCCACCACAACGTGGGCGGCCTGCCGGAGGATATGGAAATGGCGCTGGTCGAGCCGCTGCGCTACCTGTTCAAGGATGAGGTGCGGGCGGTGGGCGAAGCCCTCGGCCTGCCCGAAAGCATGGTCTGGCGGCAGCCGTTCCCAGGTCCGGGTTTGACAGTGCGCTGCCTGGGCGAAGTGACCCCCGCACGCGTCGCTGTTCTGCGTCTGGCGGATGCCATCTTTACCGAGGAACTGGGCGCTGCGGGGCTGCTGGGCAAGGGAGCCGGAACCAGCCAGGCGTTCGCGGTCTTACTGCCGGTCAGCTCGGTGGGCGTGATGGGCGACGAGCGCACCTACCAGGAGGTCTGCGCCATCCGGGCGGTGGTTACCGACGACTTTATGACCGCCGATTGGGTGCGCCTGCCGTACGATTTGCTGGCGAGGGTGGCTAACAGGATCGTCAACGAAGTGCACGGAATCAATAGAGTGGTGTATGATATTACCAGCAAGCCCCCCGCCACCATTGAATGGGAATAGGAGCAGCTCATGGAATATCCATTTAATGGCGTACCCTCCCTTTAAGGTCATAAAACCCTGTCAGTGCTGATTCCCGCCACCACCGAGGTTTATAATTATGTCTGAGATTGTCCCATCCGAACCACGCAGCCGTTCCATCCCGCCTGCCCCGATCCACCCGCTGGCCGCCCTGGCGACTATCGTGCTGGATAATCTGTTTTCCTTGCCCGAATTTGCTGGCCCGGAAGTTTGGATATTCACCGTACCATTGATCGGTGGAGCCTGCTTACTCACCACAACCATGGTGCAACACTTCCTGGCAAAAGATAGCTGGGGGGAATCCATTGCCAAGGGATTGGTCATGGGCATTATTGCTGGCGTACCGATCTCTGTGACAGGTACTGCGGTTGGCGGTGTCCTTTTGGCTTGGGCGGGTCTGCACGAATGGGTCAAGCTCCCGGGACCGATAGGTAAATCGGAACAACTCCCCCCAGCGGAGGACGAGATCGTGGATGCGGAAGTCAAGGATGTCAAGTAATTGATCTGGCGGTGATCCGCGCCAACGACCTGCTACCTGGTCGCTGCACCTTATGCGTAAATTTCTGGCGTTATTCCTCAGCGTTTATCTTCTTTTTACCGGGCCGAACTCCGTCCGCGCCCAGAGTGCGGCGCGCCTCAGCCTCTATTCCCTGCAAACAGATTCTTTCCCGGCTATGACCGCCGGGCTGGATGTGTTCGATGCCAATGGCAACTTTGTCACCGGGCTGACACCCGATGCGGTTACCCTGCTTGAAGATGACCAGCCCCGCCCTCTCACCAGTCTTGAAGAAACCCAACCGGGTGTGGAGTTTGCCCTGGCGCTCGACCCCGGTCCGTACTTTGCCTATCGGGATGCCAACGCCGTCACCCGTTTTGCCAAAGTTGTGCAGGTGGTCAAGGAATGGGCCGCCGCCCACCTCGATTCGCTCGGCGACGACCTGAGCCTGCTTCCCACCGGCGGGACTACGGCCACGCATCTGGCAACCACCGCGGCTTTTTCAGATGCCCTGTCGGCCTACCAGCCCGATTTGAGTAGTGTCCTCTCAAGCACCCAGACCCTGTCACTTGCAATGGATGCGGTCTCCGAACCCACCTCCGAACCCGGCCGTAAACCCGTCGTGCTCTACATTACCTCCATACCGGCGGCGGAGGCCATTCCAGCTTTGCAAAACCTAAGCCAGCGCGCCGTGGAGGGGCATATCCACGTCAACGTCTGGATCGTGGCTTCAAAGGATTTCTTCTCCACTTCTGGTGCCACCGCCCTAAAGGATCTGGCCATCCAGACCGGCGGACAATTTGTCACTTTCTCCGGAGAGGAGCCGTTGCCCGGCCTGGAAATGGTCCTCGCCCCTCTGCGCCATGCCTACCGTCCAGCGTATTCTTCGGGTATTCGCACCTCCGGCGGGCATACCCTGGTGCTATCTGTCAACCTGAATGGCGAAACGGTCACTTCGCCAACCCTGCCCTTTGAACTTGACGTGGA
>CAISEG010000169.1 GCA_903884265.1 uncultured Anaerolineales bacterium
GATATGTTGCAGGCCCTTACTTGTCTTTCCAAAGTCCGTCTGGTGTGCGCCTCTCCTCTGCCAATAGACGATCTGATTGTTACCTTGCGCACCCAGACTCAACCCGGGGACGGTGTCCTATTCTTTAACGAAGATACTGCTTACACATCCCAGTCCCTCAGTGTGCGTTATGCGGCCTTGCGTCCTTTGGTGTACACTTTACGGGACAGCGGCATCCTGGGATATAGCAACCGCTCTGTTCTACCGGGTTGGTTGGCAACAACCAATCAGATGGTAGCTCTGCGAGCCATTACTGATGCTCAGGAACGGTTGGACGGCCTGGTGCCTCTTGCGGTGCGTCTAAATGCTGATTACCTGGTGATCGATTTTAAGGTCACACCGGAGACATTAGCCGGCCTTCCGGTAACAGTGGTAATGCAGAATGACGTTTATCTCCTGCTCAAATTGCATTAAGTCCGAATTTCAGGAATTGTCCTCCAAGAAATCTTTCAGGGTTCATCAGGATGATGCATATGGAAAGTAATCAGAAATCTCCTGCGGGTTTAGAAACGGCTTTGGTTTCCGTTGTTGTCCCTATATATAATGAAGCAAACTCCCTGCCATCTCTGCTTGCAGAATTGGTTCCTTATTGCCGCGAACGCAAATGGGAGTTGATTCTGGTTAACGATGGTTCCAGTGACGATACTCCCGTCATCCTGAAAGCCTTTGAAGGGTTTCAGGGCATAAGCATCATTCATCACAAGGTTAATCGCGGCTATGGCGGCGCTCTCAAAACGGGTATTCTTAATGCTCACGCCCGCTTCGTGGTGACAATTGATGCCGATGGGCAACATGCACTAAGTGATATGGATGATTTACTGCAGCTCGCCTTGGAGAAAGATGCCGACCTGGTGGTGGGGAATCGAGGCAAGCAGGCCCACTCAGGCTTGTATCGTAATATTGGCAGGTGGATGATCCGGAAATTCGCTACCCTGCTCATGCCAATCCACATTACTGATTTGAATTCGGGTTGTAAACTTTATAGCACCGACCTTGTTCAGAGATACATCTCTCTTTGCCCGGATTCAATGGCCTTCAGTGATGTGATTACCCTCATCTTCATCAAGAAGCGCCATCTGGTACTGGAACGCCCCATAACCATCAATAAGCGTGCATCTGGCAGGAGTACGATAACAACGTTAACTGCCATTCAGACGGTCATGGAGATCATCAATATTGCCATGCTGTTCAACCCGCTGAGGATATTCCTGTCCTTGTCGGTTATGTGCATCGGTTTTGGTTTTATCTGGGGAACTCCGATCTTATTGCGCGCCCGTGGGGTAAGTGTGGGGGCAATGCTGGCGATTGTGACCGGATTGTTGTTCTTCTTCATTGGTCTCATTGCCGAACAACTATCTGCCATGCGATTGGGCCTGCTGGACAAGAACAAGGATAATGACGAAGGGCCTCATTGAAAAATGAGAATTGTTTGTATTTCTTCGTCGCAAGTCCCCTCTGACACAGCCAACAGCATCCAGGTGATGAAAGTCTGCCAGGCTTTCACTCAACTCGGGCATGATGTCATACTTCTGGTTCCCGGCCCACGGCCTGAAGATCTGGAATCAACTGCCTTGCAAGAGCACTATGGTCTCCGAACCCTGTTCAACATAGAATGGCTGCCTGTCCGGGCACGACGGCTTTTCCCGTGGAAAGCTGTCGTACATGCCCACCGTCTGGGCGCGGATCTGTTATATGTTTGGCCGGTCCAGTCTGCCGTGTTAGGCCTGATGGCCAAGATGCCATCCATGCTGGAGTTGCACGACTTCCCGTCTGGGCGCTTTGGGCCGCTTTGGCTGAGCCTTTTCTTAACCATCCCTGGACGCAAGCGCGTGCTCCCCATCACCAGCGCGCTGCGAGCCGCCCTACACTTGCCAACTGGACAGACCGTCATTGCCCCGGATGGAGTGGACCTCGAGCGCTACGGCTCCCTGCCTGATCCTGAGCCTGCCCGCCGCGAACTTGGCCTGCCTGCCGCATTCACCATACTCTGCACTGGGCACCTCTATGAAGGCCGCGGCGCGGATCTGTTTCTCGAATTGGCGAGAAAATTCCCACAAGCCAGTTTCGTCTGGGTGGGGGGGCGATCTGCGGACGTGAATATCTGGTCAAGCCGCGCTGCCGCCCAAACCCTAGTCAACACCACATTTACTGGTTTCATTCCGAACGAACGCATCCCGCACTATCAGTCTGCTGCGGATGTGCTCTTGATGCCCTACCAGCGGACGGTGGCTACATCCAGCGGTGGGAACACTGCAGAGATTTGCAGCCCGATGAAGATGTTCGAGTACATGGCTGCTGGTCGCGCCATCCTCACCAGCGATCTGCCTGTCCTGCGCGAAGTGTTGGATGAGACAACTGCCGTCTTCTGTCCGCTGGATAACCTCGCAGCCTGGGAAACCGCTCTTGACGGGCTCCAAACCAACAAAAAACAGCGCCAGGCTCTGGGTCGACGCGCCCGCCTTGCTGTGGAACAATACTCCTGGATCGAGCGCGCCAAACTTGTCCTGAAAGGCTTTGATGTTTAAGGTCTGGCATTTCCTGGCGAGCATGAAAACTCGCACCTGGTTTGCAATCGTCGCTGCGATCTCGGTGATCGAGCGGGTAGTGCTTTACCTTTCCTATCGCCCGGTTTTGTATAACGATACCAGCGGGTATCGTCACACGGCCGCTGCCATTCTGAAAGGCTGGAAAAACCTCAATGGCACACGCACTCCCGGCTATCCCGCCTTCCTGGCTCTCTTTGGCCCGGACGAGCGTGTTTATATAGCACAATTGACGCTCGGTCTCGCCACCACTTTACTTTTTTTCTATCTCGGTTGGCGCGTCAGCCAAAAGGGATGGTTTGGGGCACTGGTTGCTCTGGTGCATACCCTCAACCTGGGACAGCTTTTCTTTGAAGCCAACCTGATCAGTGAATCCCTGACCACCTTTCTCATCGTTGCCTCGCTGGCTTGGATTGCCTGGCTGGTTTATTCTGATACCAGACGCCTGCAATGGCGGGTGGTGTTTGCCGGGCTGGCAGGCGGGTTGACTGCTGGCCTGGTCACTCTGACCCGTCCCCTCTTCATCTTCCTGCCTTTCTGGGTGGCGCTTTTCTTGCTCGCGTTCTGGAAGGCGGCCCAGCCAAAAATTCGCTGGAGCTCGGCCCTGGCTGCCGGGCTATCAGGTCTTCTTATCGTAGGAGCTTGGGTAAATTTCATTCACCAGCACTTTGGCATATGGAGCCTAAGTGTCATGAACGGTTATAACCTAGTACAGCATACCGGCTTATTCTTCGAATATGTGCCGGATGAGTATGCTGCCATCCGGGATACTTACATCCAATTCCGCGATGAACGCATTACCGAAATGGGTGTACCAGGCAATGCCATATGGGATGCCATCCCGCAATTGGAACAGGCCTCCGGGCTGGGCTTCATCCCGCTCTCTAATTTGCTGGCAAAAATATCCATTCATTTGATCCTCCAACATCCTGATCTTTACCTGCGCAACGTTTTGATCGGTTGGTTGTGGTTCTGGAAAGCGCCGGTTTATTGGTCATCTGCTTCCGTTGCCAACCCGGCCCTCCGAGACATAATTTCCGTTTCGATTATGATCGAGCGCGGCGGGATGGTTCTTTTCAACATTGCGTTTATTTTTGGGTCTTTGACTCTCGTCTGGAAGAAAATGCGTCAGGCTTTGAAAATGGATCGCTTTGTCTGGTTTACTCTCGGCGTCATCTGGTTTACCTCCATCATACAGACCTTGCTCGACCATGGTGATAACCCGCGCTTTTCAGTTCCCATCCAGACGTTGGTTTTATTTATTGTGCTGTGGTGGCTTACTTCTCTCATAAACAGGAATAAATATGAAGACCATCCTGCGTGATTTGCGTTGGATTACACCGGTCAGTCTTGGCTTGGGTCTGGCTCTTTCACTTCTCGGGTCCGGCACTTGGTGGATCGGCTGGCTGGCCTACGCTTTAGTTTTGACCCTTGGTTTGCTGGCACTTACCTCCCTCTGGCGCTCTGCCGGCACCTCACGGACTCTGTTATTGATGCTGCTCCTGGCACTGTTCCTTCGCCTTGGACTTGGCATCTTCTTCTCCTACTCCCTACCGGTTTATGGTAGCGATACCCCGGTTTATAAAGCGGGTTTTGCCACTCGAGATGCCTCCACATATGATGCACAGGCCTGGAAACTGGCATCTTCCAACGAACCCTTATGGAGGGCTTTTGACCGTTCATATGGTGCTGATGACCAATATGGTGGACTCCTCTTCTTTCATAGCCTGTTCTATCGCTATCTCAGTCCCGATGCCCACCGTACCTGGCTGTTAATCCTCTTTTCCGCACTGGCCGGAGCAATTGGCGTGGCGTTGGCCTGGAAGGGGGCGCGACAGAGTTGGGGAGAGAGCGTAGCGCTGGTGACGGGATGGATCTTGGCACTTTACCCGGAATCGTTACTGGTGGGTGGCTCGCCTGTGCGGGAGTCTTTCCTGATCCTTTTTATTACGATGGCATTCTGGGGTGTAGTGGATTGGCTGGCGCATCGTCATCGTACAGCCTGGCTCTGGTTGGCAGGCAGTCTACTTGGCATGCTGCTCTTTTCGCCGGGCGTGGTAGTAGCCGCGCTGGTGGGACTGGGCGTTTGGGCCTGGTTACGGGAAAAAGAACGCCGAATTAGTGGGTGGGCGGTTGCCGGTGTGGCAGCGGTGGTTGTTCTGGCAACCTTGTTGCTGGGAGTGGTCGTGGGAGGCACACTTCAGGTCCCGGGCGGGCCGCTGTCGAACCTGGTCAACTGGTTGCGTTATTCGGCATTTTATGGTGCTTATCTGACGGAGCGTAACTCCGGAATGATCCAGA
>CAISEG010000170.1 GCA_903884265.1 uncultured Anaerolineales bacterium
AACAACCATCGTGATCCATTTGCCGATCCCTGCGTAACGCGTTTCCTTTCACCGGAACCGATCTGTTGCTCTATAAATATCTGAATCATTTTCATTTCATAAAAATCTTGTGAGGGCGACCTTGATGGTCGCCCCTTTTTCGCTTTTCTCCTCTTTTGCTCATTAGCAGGTTGCTTTTCTAAACAATTCCATCCCTACGCGCCCAACCGCCCCTAACTTTCCTTCTTTATTTTATTCTCGCCTGAGGTAAAATCATTAACCATCCAGCGACATCTCTATACTTTTCGGGAGGCGCATCATGGCAAAGAGAAAGAAAAGCAATAAAAAGAAAAGGCCCATTGCCGTCACCGTCATCGCAGTGGCCATCGTTGTGCTTTTTCTGATCCGCCTTTACCAGGTCTTTGAGCCTTTGATCCGCAATAACGTGTTCAGCATCGGAATTACCGCTCCGCTTCTTACTGGCTGGAAACTGACTATCCTTGGGAGCGCCATTCTCTCCAGCGCTATTTATCTGATTCTGTCGGTTGTTGGCATCGTTGTCCTGATCGGTTTCCTGCGCTTGCGCCCTTGGAGCTGGGTGCTCCTGATGGCCTGGACGGGTGTATCGCTCATCATTTCCCTGGTGGATTATTTATACCTGCGTGCCAATTTTGCCGTCATGGCCTCCAATGTCATCATCGCCTTTGCCTTGAATATCACTGATGTCCAGCGCATCTATGGAATAAGGAGGGACGATGCCTCCAGTCTCTGATCGCCCAACCGCTCCACTCACTGCCTCCGACCTCAAACTACTCCGCAAATTTGAGCCTGTGGTTTGCTACACCAAAGGGGAACAATTCTTCCCGACAGCCATTGAACACTACATAAGTGAATGCAGCCTTTGGGTCCATCACCCGGATGGCCGTGATGAACTCCTGGTCAAGCAGGGCGAACTCAACCTGGAGAAATTGATCGAAACCCGTCCGGCTGAGTTTGGCTCGGTTCGTTATCTGCGTTTTATCGAGCCCCTCAGCCTGACTGAGTCAGCCCAGGTGTTGGCGAACCAGTTGCTCCTGCGCCGCAAGCTTGGCGAATATTTCCTTGCCGGCATCGGCCGCCTGGCGCGCGGCGGCATCCTGCCCCGTTTGTTGGATGGCTTGTTTTCCCTGTCCTTCCTGCTGCGTGGAAAAGTTTCAGCAGCTACCGCCGCTGCTGCTGAATTGGACTACCACGAGATGTTCACCGAAGACAAGACGTACACTTACTATGGACGCGTCGCCCGTCAAAATGGTTGGGTGATCCTCCAGTATTGGTTCTTCTTCTGCTTCAATAGTTGGCGTTCCGGTTTCCATGGTGTCAACGATCACGAGTCCGACTGGGAGATGGTTACCATCTATTTATACGAGGATGACGGGCGGCTTGTCCCGGAATGGGCGGCCTATGCCTCGCACGATTTCAAGGGCGATGACCTGCGCCGCCGCTGGGATGACGACGTCGAACTCCAAAAGGTGGATGGGAGCCATCCGGTTGTTTTTGCCGGCGCCGGGTCGCACGCCTCCTATTTTCGTCGCGGCGAATACCAGGCTGAAGTCAACCCTTCCCTACCGGGCTGGTTTTCAGGCTTACTCCATGCCTGGAACAAGTTGTGGACCGGGCCACTTGGCCAGCCGGTGATAAATACATTCCATATCCCATTCGTGGATTTCGCCCGCGGCGACGGTCTCCGCATCGGACCCGGCGGATCAAATCCCTGGTCGCCGGTGTTAATAGACGAGTCTACTCCATGGGTGGGTTATTACCGGGGGTTATGGGGGCTATTTGCCCGAGACCCGATCTCCGGTGAGAATGCTCCGGCGGGTCCCATGTACAATCGCGACGGTTCGTCACGCGGTTCGTGGTACGACCCGCTTGGCTTCGCTGGTCTCGATAAGGTCGCGCCTCCACCGCAAATGGAGAAAATGCTTTCCGATAACTGTGAGAAGGTCTCCCGACGCCAGGAAGAACTTGAAAAGCTGATTCCTGGGAAAGCAGGTGAATTGCAGGCCATAGGTGCCAGGCAGAAAGGGATGGAAGGCCATCCACACCTGGCCAAACTGTACAGCGCGCTGGAAAAGGAAATTAATACCCTCTCGGCGGAAGTACGTAACCTTCGCCGCGAGTACTCTGAGAACACCGCCCTGCTCCAGGGACTAACCCGGCGCCTGGACCGGTTGAAGGCCGGCGGGCAGGACGACCCCCGCTCCCACATTCATCATCTGGCTGTGCCGGACGATCCATCCCGGGTTCTGCGCTTCGACCGCGCCGCCGAAACCTGGGCGGCCATCAGTTTGAGCCTGTTGATGTTTGCCATCGCCGCCCTCATTTTCTTTGCTCCGAAATACATCTGGGCGGGTCTGGTCATCATCCTCATCCTGTTCGTTGTTGCCGAGTCTTTCTTGCGGGGTGCCTTTGTACAGACGGTTGGCCGCATCACATTGATCCTGGCTATGCTGAGTGCCCTGATCCTGTTCCTCCAATTCTGGAAATGGATCATCGCCACCACTTTGGTGGCCATGGGCATCTCCCTCATGTACCAGCGCCTGAGGGAACTGACCGGCTGACTACCTCCCTGGCCATCCTCGTTAACCACCTTCCGTGACACCCTGTCCCGGAAGGTTTTTTTGTGTGTGGAAGTATCGTCGCGGTAGCACTGACTCTAATATTGAAAACGATGGGAAGACATGATTGTTGTGAGGACTTTAATCATCGACTTTGATGATTTCTTGAATACTTAGGGTTCCTTCTTGCCTGAAATTTGATTACATAATGGATATAGTTGAAAATAAGAATTCACGACTCGGTCTCGAACGTTTGCCTGAATTGCCGGGCTGTTGTAAATGAAGACCTTGTCTTTTTTGGAGGAATCCTCATGACCGATCTATTCTATATAGGCTTGACCATCGCTTTCCTGCTGCTAAGTTGGGGCTTCATCGTCTTCTGTGATCGCTTGATGGAGAAGAAGAAATGAACGTACTTTATCTCCTCACCGGTCTGATCACTTTGGCACTATTCATCTATCTTGTGGTTGCACTGTTGAAACCGGAGTGGTTCGAATGAACATATTTAGTTGGCTTCAACTCATCCTTTACCTGGTCGTCTTGATTGCCCTCGCCAAGCCGCTCGGCCTATACATGTCCAGGGTTTATCAGGGCGAACATACCTTCCTGGATCCCGTCCTGCGGCCGGTCGAGAAATTGATCTACCGCCTGAGCGGTGTCCACCCGGACGAAGAGATGAACTGGAAAGTCTACGCGTTCGCGATGCTGCTCTTCAACGGCCTGGGATTGTTTATCGTGTATGTCTTGCAGCGACTGCAGGGTTTCCTGCCTCTTAATCCGCAGGGCTTTGGTGCGGTCTCCCCCGCCTCGGCATGGAATACCGCCGTCAGTTTCGTCACCAATACCAATTGGCAGGGGTACGGCGGCGAGACGACCATGAGCTATCTCACCCAGATGCTTGCCATGACAGTCCAGAACTTCGTCTCAGCAGCCACCGGTATGGCCATTGTCATTGCCATGATCCGGGGGCTGGCCCGCCACACGTCTAAAACCATCGGCAACTTTTGGGTCGATCTGACCCGTTCGGTGCTCTATATCCTCCTGCCGCTCTCATTTATCCTGGCCTTGGTGCTTGTCTCCCAGGGCGTGGTCCAGACCTTCAGCCAGTATAAGACTGCCCCCCTCTTGCAACCGATCACGGATGCAAACGGGAATCCTGTCACGCAGCAAGTCTTGGCGGTTGGTCCGGCTGCCTCCCAGATTGCCATCAAACAGCTCGGGACGAACGGCGGCGGCTTTTTCAATGCCAACTCGGCCCACCCGTTTGAAAATCCGACCCCCATTTCCAATTTCCTGGAGATGCTCTCCATCCTGCTCATTCCGGCTGCTCTCTGTTATTCCTTCGGCAAAATGGTTGGAGACACGCGTCAGGGTTGGGCCATCCTGGCAGTCATGACGGTTATTTTTGTTCTACTTCTATCGGTAACGGTTTGGGCAGAACAGACCGGAAACCCAGCCATTGCCTCGCTGGGCGTGGACATTAAACGGACCAACCTCAACCCGGGTGGGAATATGGAAGGCAAGGAAGTCCGCTTCGGCGTCGCCAATTCAGCCCTCTGGGCCACCGCCACCACCGCTGCCTCCAATGGCTCAGTAAACTCGATGCACGACTCGAACATGCCCCTGGGCGGCATGATTCCCATGTGGCTTATCCACTTGGGGGAAGTTATCTACGGGGGGGTTGGCTCCGGACTATACGGCATGCTGGCCTTTGTGATCGTGGCTGTCTTTGTGGCCGGGCTGATGGTCGGCCGTACTCCAGAATACCTTGGCAAGAAGATCGAAGCCTATGAGATGAAGATGGCTTCACTCATTCTGCTGATCCCGGTCTTCACTGCCCTGGTCGGTACCGCCATCGGTGTTATGACAGCTGCGGGCAAGACTGGAGTCTACAACCCCGGTCCGCACGGGTTCAGCGAGATCCTGTATGCTTTCTCCTCCGCTACCGGTAACAACGGCAGCGCTTTTGCTGGGCTGAGTGTGAACACCCCCTTCTATAACACCGCCCTTGGTATCATCATGTTCTTTGCACGCTTCTGGTTGGCGATTCCAGCCCTGGCCATCGGTGGATCGTTGGCGCTCAAGAAGAAGGTCCCTGCAGGGGCGGGCACACTGGCCACCCACACGCCCCTTTTCGCCGCCTGGCTGATTGCTGTCGTTATCATCGTCGGGGCGCTCGGCTTCCTGCCCGCCCTGGCGTTGGGACCGATCGTTGAACATTTAATGATTTTCCATTAGAGGATGGTTTAAACAATGACCACTCAACTTAAAAAGCAATCCGCCGTGCGGTGGAAACTTTACCAGCGTGCGATCCTGGATTCTTTCGTCAAGCTTAACCCGCGCTGGATGGTACGCAACCCGGTCATGTTCGTGGTGGAAGTGGGCAGCCTGCTCACTACAGTGTTGTGGATACAGGCGCTCTTCGGCAAAGGTGAAGCTCCGGCTGGTTTCATCGGCGGGGTGGCCCTTTGGCTATGGTTCACCGTCCTGTTCGCCAACTTCTCCGAGGCACTGGCCGAGGGGCGTGGCAAGGCCCAGGCCGAAGCGCTCCGTAAGACCCGCCAGACCACCCAGGCCAAGAAGCTGCCCCATCCGGACCACCAGGCCAAATACGAACTGGTCGCCTCATCAGCTTTGCGCAAGAACGACTTGTTCATGGTGGAGGCTGGCGACATCCTGCCCGTGGACGGGGAGATCGTTGAAGGCATCGCTTCGGTGGATGAGAGTGCCGTCACCGGTGAGAGTGCGCCTGTCATCCGTGAATCCGGTGGGGACCGCAGCGCTGTCACCGGCGGGACGCGCCTGCTCTCAGACTGGTTGGTGGTGCGTGTCACTGCCGACCCCGGAGAAGGTTTCCTGGACCGGATGATCAGCTTGGTGGAAGGCGCCAAACGCCAGAAGACCCCCAACGAGATCGCCCTGGACATCCTTTTGGCTGGATTCACCATCATCTTCCTTATTGTTTGTGCTACCCTGTTGCCTTACTCGCTCTACAGTGTGGGAACAGCTGGTGTTGGCACGCCCATCACAATCACTGTGTTGGTTGCCCTGCTGGTCTGCTTGATCCCTACCACCATTGGGGGGCTGCTCTCGGCTATTGGCATTGCAGGCATGGACCGTATGATCCAGCGCAATGTCATTGCCATGTCGGGCCGGGCGGTGGAGGCTGCCGGGGATGTGGATGTGCTCTTGCTCGACAAGACCGGCACGATTACCCTGGGTAACCGCCAGGCAGTGGAATTGATCCCGGTTGCCGGCGTTTCACCCCGGGAGCTTGCTGAGGCAGCCCAGCTTTCTTCGCTGGCAGATGAAACGCCTGAAGGTCGCAGCATTGTCGTCCTGGCCAAGGAAAAGTACGGTCTGCGTGGTCAGACCATGGGCCCCAGCGAATCTGCCCCCCAGGGGATGCACTTCATCCCGTTTTCCGCCCAGACTCGCATGTCTGGTGTTGATTTTGATGGTACTTCCATCCGCAAAGGTGCTCCAGATACCATGCTGGCGCTGGTCCGTTCAAGCGGGCGCCCTGTTCCGTCCGACTTGCAAACATATGTGGATACCATTGCCCGCTCCGGCGGTACGCCTTTGGTTGTGGCACGCAATGGTGAGGCGTTGGGTGTGATCCATCTTAAGGATATCGTCAAAGGTGGCATCAAGGAGCGCTTTGCCCAGTTGCGCAAGATGGGTATCAAGACCGTGATGATCACTGGCGACAATCCGTTGACTGCCGCGGCCATTGCTGCCGAGGCGGGTGTGGACGACTTCCTGGCCCAGGCAACACCCGAAGCCAAGCTCAAACTGATTCGCGATTCCCAGGCTGGTGGGCGGCTGGTGGCCATGACTGGCGATGGGACCAACGATGCCCCCGCCCTGGCGCAGGCGGATGTGGCCGTTGCCATGAATACCGGCACTCAACCCGCCCGCGAGGCTGCTAATATGGTCGACCTGGATAGCAACCCCACCAAGCTGATCGAGATCGTGGAGATCGGAAAGCAGTTGCTGATGACACGCGGCGCACTGACCACCTTCAGCATTGCCAATGACGTCTCGAAGTACTTCGCCATCATCCCGGCCGCTTTCGCTTCCACCTATCCTGCCCTGGGGATATTGAATATCATGCACTTGGCCACCCCGCAGAGCGCCATCCTTTCGGCAGTGATCTTCAATGCCCTGATCATTATCGCCCTCATCCCGTTGGCGCTCAAAGGTGTACCTTATCGGGCGGTCGGGGCTGCCAGGCTCCTGCGCGACAACCTGCTTATCTATGGTCTGGGCGGTCTGGTCGCCCCGTTTATCGGTATCAAGCTGATTGATTTGCTCCTGGTGGCATTGCACCTGGTCTAGATTTCCAGGGTGCTGCGTAAATATCTTAACTTACATCTCATTTATTCCGAGCGTTTAGCAACAGATAAATTCTTCTAATTATGCAAGAAGCAGTAAAAAGAGGCATCCATGAAAAGAAACCGTTTCACCTTCACTCCCAAGTTACTTGTCAATAGCCTGCTGGCTGTCGGGACAGTTGCAGCCACAACCATTTTGCTGGCTTTGTTTGGTCGCGATATGCTTGGCGAGGCCGTGATTGCCTTGCTGTATCTGGTACCGGTGGCATGGAGTGCGAATAAATGGGGCCAATTGCCGGGGATCAGCGCGGCCCTCACTGCGGCCCTGGCCTTTGATTTCCTGTTTATCCCACCTTTTTACACTTTCGCCATTGCCCGACTCGAAGGCTGGCTGGTGCTCGCCATATTCCTGGCTGTCGCAATCCTGGTGGTTGGGCGTATCCAGGACAGCCTGACAAAAGCCCGCGAAGCCGTATTTATGTATGAATTGAGTTCAGCTCTCACTGGCTTGCGTACGCAGGAAGCGGTGGCTCACACTGTTGCAAAACAACTCCAGCAGTTATTCCAGGCCGATTTGGTGAATGTGATTTTCTATAACGGCAATCCTTCGCAGAGTATTATTGCCAGCGAGCCCGGCGATATAAAGGAAAAGGACCGGCCCGACCGGGTCCTTCCGCTCTTGAATTCCTGGGGTTTGGCTGGAGAGATCCAGATCTGGCGCGGTATTTTTGTAAATTTACCGTCGGAAGATAGCCGGCTCCTGCAGAATTTCGCCTCTCAGACCGCTCGCGCCTTGGAACGTACCCGGCCAGACGAGGCTAAAAAATAGTTCGGCAGCCTGGCGCTGAAAGCCTCCACCTGATAAGGTAAAAAAATGAAAGCACAAATTCGACCGGCCTTGATGGCCATCCTGATTTTCACTTTGATCACCGGCATGTTCTACCCGTTGGTGGTCACCGGCATTGCCCAGCTTGCTTTTCCGAACCAGGCCAATGGCAGTCTGATCGTCCGTAATGGTCAGGTAGTTGGCTCCGGGTTGATTGGCCAGCAGTTCGACGGCCCGGAATATTTCTGGGGACGTTTATCCGACACCGCATCCTTCCCGTATAATGCCGCGGCCTCCTCCGGGTCAAATCTCGGACCAACAAACCCGGCTCTGCTGGAGGCTGTCCAGGCGCGGATTACTGCCTTGCAGGCTGCCGACCCAACCAATACCCGACTTATCCCTGTCGACTTGGTAACGGCCTCCGGCAGCGGTTTGGACCCGAACATTAGTATCGCCGCGGCCCTCTACCAGGTCCCGCGCGTAGCCAAAGCGCGTGGCATGAGCGCAGAAGCTGTGATTGCCCTGATTGATCGGTACACTCAGGGGCGTACGTTAGGCCTCCTTGGCGAACCGCGCGTGAATGTTCTTGAAATCAATCTGGCACTCGATGCAGGCAAGTAGATGACTGGTAGGCTTTCTCACCGGGGCCTAACTCGTA
>CAISEG010000171.1 GCA_903884265.1 uncultured Anaerolineales bacterium
GCAGCCTCGTTCAGTGCCGGTGTCCGGTTCTGGTTTACTCCGGGAACGAGTTTGAGAGAGGCATGCGGCATTTATTAGCCTCTGGAGGGAGTAGCCACGGGGGACGGGGACTGGGACGACCAGCCAGATGCCTCGAACTTCTTACGAGCCTCTTCAACGCCAGCGCCCTTCAGTAGGGCCTGATACTGACCTTCATAGCTTTGGGCCATAGCCGGATCATCGCTCTGGCGACCAAAGTTGCGCTGGTATGCGCTGACGTAAACCATGGAAGCCATGATCATAACGTCAGGAAGATACAGGCTGATAAAGGTAGTCGGATTGCTGATTGAAAGGCTTGAGGGGCGGAAAGTACCAACAATTTCAACGTAGTAGTTTTGATCAGGGTAAGGCCCGATCAGAAACAAGTTGTCATTGAAGGGGACAAAATACTGCGGGATGCCGGTATAGGTCGAAGCGCCGTAAACAGCGTCTAGGAACTCTTTAGTGGTCGGAAGACAGGGGACGCGCGTACCTGCGTTCGGATCGGCTGTACCGGCTGGGGTGATAATGTTGATTTGCTCGGAAACGACAAATGTGCCTTCAGGCACTGTGATCGACCGGGTTCCAACCGTGCAAGCAAACCCAGTAAGCGCGGTCGATGTGAACAGAAAATCCAGATCACGGCACATACGATTTTCGGCATATGTGATCATCTGCGGCAGGATTATCTGAAACGCAGGGTCATTCTCCTCCACAACCGCCATAGTGGCGATCTGTGTCACATACTGGGAATAGGTTAAACCTGTAGTCATACGTCACCCAACCGGCAGAAGTGCCGCCTCTGCTTCGCGCCTAGCCACAAGTCCGGGCAAGATTTTACCCCCGCCACGGACCCATTTTCTAAGCTGCTCCTGCGCTTCTTCCCAGTCACCAGCATTGAGTTTTTTTCTCAAGGTACTGGTTTGCAGCCTGCCGACACCAAGGTTATAGCAGAAATCTACAATGGCGTTTAGTGCTTTCGGGTGTTGGACCAAATTTGGGCAGTACAGGATAACCTTCGGCAAATACCGGTGCCGTAGTTCTGCCTCCATCAGGGCATGGGCATCCTCTTTAGACATAGGAAAATCAGCCAAAGTGACGGCTCGACCGTCAGCGTAATGGGTCGATCCATAACCAATCGTCGGTATTCCAGCGGGACAAAGATACGGTTTGTTCCTAAATCCCTCGAACTGCTTTACCAACTCTATGGCTATATCGAGGTCCATCAGATGCCGCGCTTTGCCAGCGTCCTATCTAGAATCCAGTAATTCACTACCCCGGAGAGCAGGGCCATATCGTCTCCGCCCCACATTTTAGGCATGACATCGACCAAAGGAGCGCCAAGACGCACCGAATCCCAGATCAGGCAGATTTTGACGATCCCGTAAAAGACCAGAAGGTAGTAGGTCATGACAGGACGCACAGAGGCTGACAGGGACGCCGCCCAGCCACCAGCCGCCTTCACCATATCGGTCTGCTGCTGGATGGCGCTCTGGAACGCCGCCATGGCTCCTGTGTCCAAGGTGGAGTCCCGCTCCGCCCCGATCTCCTGTAGCTTCTGAGCGCCACGGGTCTTTTCGAGGTCGCACTGCTTATCGAACATAGCCAGTTCGTGGGTACGCTCGTTCTTCTTGTCGAAGGACTTCAAAACTTCAGGGATAAGCCGGAAAACGCCGCCAAGCAGGCTTCCGAAGATACCACCACCTAACAATTCAAACATAGCGTTCACCTTTTGTTCCTATCCAAATACGATCTTTGCCAGTATTCCGGCCATTCCGCACATAAGAGTGATTCCACCACCGATCAGGAGGCGATTGGTTCCCTCTATGCTTTTTTCCATTTTATCAGCAGCATTTAAAAGGTTCCCGTATCGTTCCACGCAAACAGCCTCATGGGTAGATTGCTTGATTTCAACCGCACGGAGGCGATCATAAATTTCCGGTGTCTCCATCATCCCCGATTTTCTTTCCCTTAACAAATTCTAGGTTTGCCTTGAGCCTCTGATTATCAGGTGCGGCCTCAACTGCCAACTGGGCCTGCTCTATAGAAATGTCCCTAAGCCCTAGATGCCATGCAGAAATACTGGCTAAGTCATGCGCCTTGAAGCCCCAGACTTCCGGATCGCAGGTATAGACAAGCTGCTTGTCTTTGATCGACAAGGCCCGCATGGCCGCACCGTAGCATTCGGCCCATTGGCTCTGGCGGTACTTTAACAGGGAAATAGCGCACCAAGGCTCGCGGGTGTTGGGGGCTTCGGCGCAAGCCTTGTGATAGGCCCCCTCGGCCTCCCACTGCATGCCCTTTTCCTCATAACACTGGCCTAGGACCCTATAGGCGTAGCACCGCTCATTGCCCCAAGTGGCCTCTGGCATGGTCAGGTATCTATTCAAGGCAACGATTGCCTCGTCCCATTTCCGGTAGAAAGACAGTTCACGGGCGTAATAGAAGGCGTTGCGCGGGCAGCGAGGGTCTTCCTTGACGGATACCTCCAGCAGATCGAGGTACTGCCCACGGCTCTTCGTGGGGTCAGGGTGGTGGCTGACCAGAAGCATGTCCGTATCAGACCAGACCTCTTTCGTTCTGGGGTCCGGGATAGGGTATTCATGGCAGGGGTGATGCCACATATAACCCTTACGGGCGTGGATTTTCTCGTACTTGAACTTGATCCCGCAGCCCCAATCGAAGAAATACCGCAAACGGGTGGTCTTCTCGGTCCATACCCGCTCGATCTCTTCGCGCCAACCGGGTTCTAGGACCTCATCCAGATCAAGCGAAATGCAGATATCCACATCAGCCGGGATAAGCGCCAAAGCGGCGTTCCTAGCCAGATCAAAGCGCCAAGGAGTGATACAAATGCTATGAACAATAGCGCCAGCGGCTTTAGCAGATTCAACAGTATTATCCGTGCTTCCGGTGTCAGCGATGATAACATAATCGGCCCCCTTCGCAGAGTTGCAGAACTTCTCGACAAACATCTCTTCATTTTTGCTGATAGCGTAGACTGCGATTTTCAATTTACGTCCCCTTTTATGTAAATCGTCATACAAGTTTTTGGTCGTTCCCCAGTCATGGCTGGAGAAAACAGGCCCAGTTCCAGTGTAGGTAAACCCGTCAAAGTGGTTTGGGATGAAGTAATGGGAGGGCCAGACGGTATAGCTATCCGGCTCTGCCTTTAAGACCCCGGTCAGGCGGCGAGGGCCGGTCCCGTACCAAGCGGGCTTATTCTCGATGTCATCATCAGCCTTGATTTCCTCAATCACCTTCAAAAGGCGATGATCACCAGCCTTGGCCGCAATATACCCGCAGGCTATCAGCCCCTCGCGGACGGTCTCATTCTCCCAAGAGACGCAAAGGGCGCTGTCAAACAGCCAATCTTCTAATGGCCTGAGGCACTGGCTGTCAGCGTCAACATAGAATCCACCCTCGTTATAGAGGATTTCGTAGCGCATCATGTCGGCAACCCCGCATAGCTGGCGCTGCCACATAGTCTCCATTCTGGCCTTATTTACCCAATTTTCCTCAGAATATTCCCTGTTACCCCATACTTTTACGGTCCAGTCGGGATTCATGTCCTTCCAAGTCTGGATGTAATTGTCGGGCCTTTTGGCCTCGTCGCCCACCCAGATCATATGGATGACCTTGGGAATCATGATCTGGTGCTTGGACCAGACATAGACCCCGATCTCACCGTCTATGGCCGACCAAGAGGGCTTCCCAAAGGCTTCCTTGACCCTAGCGTCGGTCCAGTCATCGACTATATGGCGCTCATGGGGGTTCCCACCCCAGTCACCCTGCGGGAAATGCCCTATGGGGATGCTCGCAATAACCGTGTCTGCCACCTGCCGGAGCCTATCAAGAAGGGCCTTGGCCTCCTCTTGGGTCATATGCTCCAAGACATCACCGGCAAACGCTATATCGAACCTATCTTCAGGCTCAAAAACATACGTTCGCGCATCGGCTATAATTAGCTTTGAATATAGAGATTTAAGGCCATAAGCCTCGACATAAGGCTCCCAGACTTCAATCCCAGTCCAGTCGGCATCAGGGAATAGCTTGGCATAAGTGCCTTCGCCGCACCCAATATCCAACATTCTGTCGTGCTTTAAAGCACCGACAATCCGTTTAATGTGGGTTTTTCCGTCCTGCGAACTAGTAGGCATGGTACATAATGTACCAATATTAAACGCTTTGTCTATTACGGGAAATTACCGCCTACCGGGTTCGCGGGTCATTTTTCGTTCATTACCCGGCTGCCCAGCACACCGCAGAACACGCCAACTACGGTCTGGAAGGCGGGGCCTAAAATCTTAAAAATAGCCTCATTGTCCACGATGGGGTCAAATAGCCCAGCCAGCATAGTTACGATGACCGCCAGCAGGACTAGGGCCAACGTGCAAACTACGATTATGTAAATCAGCGGGACAACGGGCGGGGGGGTCATTTTTTGCTCATGGCTTCAGCAACGGACGGCACGATCTTCTCAACTGACCGACCAATGACATACCCGCCAAGCCCCAACTGCACGATGTCCCAGAGCTTCAGGTACTCAGCTTCCTGCAAATTAGGCGCAGCAAAGCCAAACCACCGGGCCGTAATCAGGGCCACAAAGACCAACATCGTGATCGGACGCCAGCTAGAGGCCAATAGGCCCCCGGCGGCTTCCGTTTTCACGATGTCAGCAGCCCCCTTGGAAAGCTCA
>CAISEG010000172.1 GCA_903884265.1 uncultured Anaerolineales bacterium
ATGCAATGAAGCGATAGTGGCCTTCCACCACATCGAAGAGAGCGGCACGCGTGGTTATTGTGCCGACATCTACTGCCAGGAGGGAATGAGCGTCAACCATTGAAGCGGGCATAAGAGTTAAGGATCATCAGAAAGGCCAAAGGTTATTACAAAGAGCTCAAAAAAGTTATTATGAAATTCATCCGCTCAATGAGAGCGGTCATTGCAGCCACAAAAACACCGGCGAACAGGACCCCAAACGTGATGGCGATGAAGACCTGTCCCACCCGCCCCAGTACACTGACCAGTTTGCCGCGTTGCGGGCCGTTGGGAGTGGCTTTTGCTCCAAAATGGAAATAGACCAGGGTTGTCACGGTACCGACCAGCATGACAAGCCCTTCACTTACGCGTTCCAACCAGTATTTTCCGGCACCTGAGAGATTAAACGCCTGCATGGAGGCCCATGTCTGTGGGAAGAGTGTTCCCATGATCGCCCCACCGATTGCGACCGCCGCTCCCACACCCACCAGGAAAGCCATGGAGGGAATGCCCAGGCGGGCGGTCCGCGGCGAAAGTTTGAGCAGGAGCAACAATCCCATGACCAACGGGATTGTGATCAACAAGCGTTCGCCCAGATTACCAGAAGCCAGCGGCATAAAAAGCTTCGGGTAGAGCACTTGATGCCAGACCACAGCAGCGGCATATCCGGCAGAAACGCCGATAAAGATATATACAGCCGCCCGGAAAACCGGGTTATCTCCAATGAGATAGCTCAATACCATCAGCGTAAGCAGGAAACTTATCCCGCCGGTAATCCAGTTAACGAGGTTGGACAAGATCGCAGGCATGCTCAGGCCCCTTTTCCAGACTTATTGCGGCGGGCGCGCCAGCCTTTTACGGCGCTCCACAGCGCGCTGATGATGATCAATATTTCTGCAACCAGTGTCCCGGTGCTGAAGGAATTCCAGTAGTGTTGTGCCAGGCTGGTCTTTGCATCCGGACGAACAAAAGTTTGCCCATAGGCTTCGCCACCCGCCAGCCCAGTCACCAAGCCATTAATCTGCCCCGAATCATAGTAAGGGAGGATCAGCGGTTCCGCCTGGGCTGAGATGACCATGAGCATGGGTGTATTGCCGATCGTGGAGCTGGTTTGCTCGATCCAGACACGCCCACGATCAGCATCGTCGGTTAAAACGAATATGGCAGCAAAGTCACTTAATTTCTGGATTCCCTGCAGGGGTGGCAATCGCCAGGCCGGTTGGCCGTCCAATGTGGATGGCGCTGCTTCTGCGGGTGAAGAGGCAAAATACAGGACACCGGATGGACCGCCTGCCAGGTAACCCAGGTTCACATATTGCTGCCCGGCCTGGTAGTTATGGCCGGCTACCAAAGGTGAAGCGTTCTTATCGGTCAGAAAGCGTTCAGCCAGGGCTGGCCCGGTCGGACTTGTAGATATCAGAGCCAAGCGTGGACCCTGGAGCAGCAAATGATCCATGAGCGGAGCAGCGGCAGCTTCCAACTCACCGGAAAGGGCCGGGTCGTAATCAAAAACCACCAGCACCGGCGCATTGGATGGAAGGCTGCTGACCAGGGTGAATGCGTTTACCATTTCGGGCGGGCGCAGGGTACTGGCTGGTGTGGCCGGAATCCCAGTAACGAGTGGCAATCCGACTGCCAGGATCAGAATACCAGCGATCAACCAGCGCCAAAGCCGGTTCGGGGCGAGGTGCGTTCTCTTGGCGACCTGCGGTTGGGTCTCGCTGGAGATCAACCGTTCAAAAGCGGTAGCATAGCGCTGCTGGCCGTCGGTTACATTGAGCAGGGTGGAATAAGCCGGCGGCTTGCGCAAGGCTCCCAGTCCGGGGCCCACTGGCAGCACTCCCTGCAGACCCGCCAGAGGGCCGCTCTGCTCGGTGGACTGGGTATCCTCCTGCGGAGGCGACCCGGCTTCGGCCACCACCGATTCCATCGGGCGCATGGCCTGCACCCACGAAGGAAGTGCGGAGACCTCAATATCTTCAGCTGGGGATGACTTCTCATCCCTCTCAAGCGGTTTTTCTACGCCCTGTTCAGGATTGAATTTAGAGAGCCAATCGGGCGTTTCCATTGAAAAAGCCGTCTCGGCCTTTGCCTCAGAGGAAATGCCTTCGTCGCTGGCGATCAGTGCTGTAGTCCCATCTGACGGCACCGAACCAAGCTGGGCTCCTGCCTGCCAGTCGGGCAACGATCCGGCCCCCATCTTTTGTTCTGGTGACGGTGCTGCCTGCTCCTCTGCCGCGTTGACATCTGCCTGGAACTGGGACAACCAGATGGGTATCTCGTCGGGAGCTGTGCCGGAATGAGGAAGTTCACTGCTGAATATAGGTGCGGGTGCCCCGGTCCCTGGACCGGTCTTCGCTTCCAGGTTTGACAACCACTCCGGAAGATTTTCCCCGGTGTCCACCTTAGGAGTTCCAGGGGCTGACCCGAAATTGGGAAGCCGGTCCGGGATATCGGAGGCTGGGGGAGAACCTTCATCTGCTGGCGGGGCAACATCCGAATTATTTGTTTTTTCTTTAGGTTGATTCAGCCAATCGGGCAGGTTCTCTACCAGGCTGGCAGGGGGCATGTTCTCCCTGCTGGCCGCCTCGGGCATCCCGGGCGTCGACTCCAATTTGGAAAGCCAGTCCGGGACATCACCAGCTGCGGCTGTGCCCCCATCCGCACTTGGAGTAGATTCCGAATCGATGCCTTTCCCTTTTAATTGATCAAGCCAGTCGGGAAGGTCTTCCACCGGGCTGGAAGAAGGTGGGTTATCACCCGAAATACCTGAAAGACCAGAGAGCCAACCAGGCGTGTCTTCATCCTGCGGCATGACAGGCTGTTCTGGTGTATTGGGAAGGGCAGGTTTGGATTTGAGAGCATCCAACAAATCTGGAGTTTTTTCTTTGCCCTGCAGGTGCTCTTGAGGGGTGCTTTCCGGCGACGCAGATCGCGGCTCGCCGCCGATGCGTGCCAGCCAGTCGATATCGCCGGTGCCGGCAGAAAGACTGCCCGGACCGTTCAAGGAGGACTCCGACTCTGGCACAGAATCCGGAGCGGGCTCGCCTTCCTTTTCATCCCGATAGCTGGTCAGCCAGTCGGGGGCTTCTTCCTCGTCGTCGGAGGCGGCTTTGTCGAGGCCGGAGAGCCAATCGGGAAGGTCGCCGGAAGAGTCGGGTTCGGTAGCTGGTTTGGACCCAAGCGGCAGGCTCTGGTCGGAAGATTCGTCTGCCGGGGTTTCTTCCGCGGCGGGATCCTTGCCGTTATGCAGGGAACGCAGCCAGGAAGGCAGCGTCGATTCCAGTTCCGCCGTACCTTTTATGGTGGGGGCTTCGCCGAGGCGGACAACATCCCCCTGGGCGGGTTTTACTTTTTCGAACTCGGAGGTATTTTTCTTGACCGGATTCTCGCCTGGCTTGATGGGCTCAGAATCGACTGGCGTGGAGGCGGAGAGTGGCTCCAAGGAGCCTCCACAGAACCGGCAGGTCTCCAGTTTTG
>CAISEG010000173.1 GCA_903884265.1 uncultured Anaerolineales bacterium
GACGAGGCGTTCCACAAGTTCCCGGAGGTCGGCACCCTCGAAGTGCACCTGGCCACCGGCTTTCAGAACCTCGTCTTAGACAGCCCGCATTTCCCGGGCGAGCTTATCAAGAAGATCAACGGCAGCCTCACTGAGAAATACGCCGCCGAGAGGAAATCAGGCGAGACGGATGAACAGTTCATCTACAAGACACGCAAGAAGGCCTTCGGAGACTTCAAGAAGGAGATGTGGGACCTGCCCGAGAGCACGCTCATCGCGATTGGAGCCGAGCTGGAGGACCGATTCTCTCTCCTTTTCCAGAAGCTCAATGTGGTCAACACAGCAGGCCTGGTCAAGAAATACGTCAAGCCCCTGCCGGCACAATACACGGACGTATTCATAAACGATTTCAACTACGACAGCCATAAAAAATGAAACCCGATCCTTACTTGAGCGCAGCTATCGCGGAGGCCAGGATGGGGCTGGCGGAGGGCGGCATCCCCATAGGCTCCGTGCTCGTCAAAGGCAAGAATATCGTCGGCCACGGGCACAACAGGCGCGTACAGAACGGCGACCCCATGGCCCACGCCGAGATCGATTGTCTCAAAAATGCCGGCCGCATCGGCAGCTACAAAGGTACAACCCTCTATTCGACACTCATGCCGTGCTACCTCTGCGCCGGAGCCGTGGTCCAGTTCGGCATCAAGAAGGTCATCGCAGGCGAATCGAGGACGTTCCCCGGCGCGAAAGCTTTCATGGAGGAACATGGCGTGGAAGTGATCGATGTCGATGACAACGAGTGCTACGCGCTGATGCAGGAGTTCATCAAGAAGAACACCGACCTGTGGAACGAGGATATTGGGGAAAAGTAAGAAATGAAAATCCCTCGGTCAAAATTTAAACGCCGCATCCTATTATTCGCTGCCACAGCAATAGAGAAATTCATCCCAAAATCAAAATTTAGACAGCACGTGCTACGACTCAATGTAATGGCAATCTTAACAAGAGAAGTCGATTCGACATATGCCTCCTTGATAAAAACAACCTCAGAGACTTTAAAAAGATGTCAAGCCGAAGGGGTCACCACAAGCACAGAAGCCCTAAATACAACGTTATATATAATGGTCCTGACTCGCGACATACATTGTCTACTTCGTCGATTGTGGTCTACGAATGACGACTGGGAAAGCAAGTTGATATGCCGCCACTTGGCACTGGCAATTGTTGAAGGCATGGAAGATCTTGCAGAACTAAATGGGCATTGTCTACACGAATTCACCCAGAACAGAGAAACCTGGGAAGCGCTAAAGACAGTTTCACAAGAATTAAATAAGTTGCGGATAAAACACGAAAAAAATCTCCGACAACTCCGTGTCACAGCCGTTGCACATCGCGACAAAGACGCAAACACCTTAATCAACTCGGTCACAGAAGTAGACACGGAACATATTGCGCAAATCGGATTGGACTTGTATATAATCCTTGTGTGGGTAATGTCCCCACTTCTAACTATGGTACAATCTGGATGCGAAAGCTGCAAATATAATAAGAAAGCCGAATCATCGACTAGTATATCCCAAACACCATCAGCCCAGCCATAACTCATCCCCCCACCCTGCTCCGCAGCTGCCCGCACCCCGCATCGATATCGATACCCCGCCTCACACGCAGCGTGCAGGGAATATGACGCTGCTCC
>CAISEG010000174.1 GCA_903884265.1 uncultured Anaerolineales bacterium
ATCGAAAACGCATTG
This sequence comes from uncultured Anaerolineales bacterium, assembly GCA_903884265.1. GTDB lineage: Bacteria > Chloroflexota > Anaerolineae > Anaerolineales > Villigracilaceae > UBA877. Next base: position 16 of record CAISEG010000174.1, read on the forward strand.
ACCCAGTCCTTGCGATCTCTCTTCGCACTGGCTGAGGCCTACCCGGACCTGAAAGCCAACCAGAACTTCATTGCACTGCAAGAGGAGCTTACATCAACGGAGAACAAGATCGCTTTTTCCCGTCAGTATTACAACGATGCAGCCATGCGATACAAAAACCGGGTGGAGATGTTCCCTGGCAACTTGATTGCTAATATGTTCAACTTCCAGACTGAGGCTTTCTTCTACCTGGAAAGCGCCGAGGAACGTGCGGTTCCACAAGTTAAGTTTTAATCAATTCATGCTGAAGGTCACGGCGGCGGAAATGTATTGTCCAGTATGAGAAAGGGGGCTGTATGGTAGCGACATTGAGCAATATTGGATGGTCTATGATTTTTTCTCTGGTTGGTGGCTTGGTCGGCATGGCTCTGGTGCTGCTGGCTTCAGCCATCGTGCCAAAGCTGATGGACCGATTGACACCGAACATTGACGAAGAGAAGGAGATCGTCCGCGGAAATGTGGCTGTGGCGGAATATTTTGGCAGGGTGGTGGGTGCCTGCATCCTTGGGTTGAGCATTGTTGCGGCTGCTGCTGTATTGGGCGGTATCATAGCCGCACTGCACTAGCTTGACTTCGTTAAACAGAAGCCTCTTTAAGCAGATCCAAACTGAGCTGGTTGGGGTCTCTGGCGCGTCATAGGGATCAAAAACGAGGGAGAGCCAATGAAAAGAGGAATTGTTTTAAAGGCGATACTTCTCTTATTTTTTCTTGCTTCTTCTCCTGTATGGGCGCGAGGTGGTGGAGGCTGCCTCATAAAGGGTACTCCGGTTCAGACGCCCTCAGGCGCCGTCGCCATTGAGGAACTTCGTGTTGGTGACCGAGTCTGGAGCTTTTCAGGTGACAAAATCCATGTTGGAACAGTAAGGGCGCTAACTGAAATCTCAGCGGATCGTTATCTGGAAATCTCTGCTGGGAATACGACGGTGACCGTCACCTCGGAGCACCCGATGATGGTTGGTCCAGGAGAGTACCGCGTTGCCCGCCAGCTTAATATAGGCGACATGATTTACCTTGTAAATCAAGGAAATGCCTATCCTGTTCCTGTCCGGTCTATCCAATCATCCCGGGCGAATCTGCCTGCTTATAATTTGCTGGTCTTTCCGGGCGGGACTTATATTTCTGCCAACGTCGTGGTGCACAACAAAGGATGCTTTCTTCCCGAAAGCCCGGTGATGAGATCCGATGGCAGTGAAATGCCCATAAGCGCCGTCCGGCCCGGGGATGAATTGTTGGCCTATTCACCGGAAGGTCGCACGGTTCCAACAAGGGTCAAGGACATCATTCGTCACCGGGTGGATGAGTACATTATCCTCAGGACCGATCGTCAAACCATCAGGGTCACCGCAGAGCATCCATTCTATGTCAAACGCGGCACGTTCAAGACGCTCGAAGTCCTCAAGGTGGGCGACAATATTTTCGCCTGGGATGGACGTTCCTTTTTGGAACAACCGATTGTATCGTTGGAGAAAGTTCATGAACGCGTCCCCGTTTTCAACCTTCAGACCGATTATCCGAACACATTTATTGCGGGCGGCCTTGCGGTCCACAATAAAGGCGGCGGTTGCTTTCCCGCAGGAACCAGGATCCGCACGCCCTCAGGTGAAATCTCCATTGAGATGCTTTCGGCAGGCGATGAGGTGCAGACGGTTGGTCCGGACGGACAGATCATTCACGCTGAGGTGGAAAAACTCTTCGCGACTCGCGCCGATATTTTTTCAGTCGAGACGGAGGGAGGGGTGCTGCGGACCACTTCAGACCATCCGGTCGGGCTGCTCGACGGGACTTTTATTGAGGCTGGCAGGCTTCAGCACGGGGATAAGGTGCTTACATGGGTGAATGGCGCTTTAAGCCCAACCAGAGTCGTTAAGACATCAACTGTCGCACGTGGACAAGTGGTCTTTAACCTCAGTGTAGGCGGGCCGCATACTTTTCTCGCGGAAGGCTTTTTGACCCATAACAAAGGGGGAGGATTCAGATCGAGTTCCAGCAGCGGCCGCGGAGGCCGCAGCGGCCAATCCGAGTCATCTTTTGGGGTATTTATCTTCGTCATCCTGCTTCTTGTGATCGTGCTAATCCTGGCGGTAAAATTTAAACTTGTGACCATCAATAATAAAGACCAAAGCAACCTTGACTATATGTACAGTCCCTCGGTGGTGGCAAAAAAGGCAATGAAAACTGAAAAGCTGCTGGAGTTCCTCAGCAGGCAAGATTCCTCCGTATCAAAGAGTGAATTGCGGACATTGGCCGAAGCGACATTCCGCAAGCTACAAGAATGCTGGGAAAAGCGCGACTACGGCCCGATGGAATCCCTGCTCGTGCGCGCTCTGTTCGAGCAACACAAGTCACAGCTTGGGGGATTGGCGAGGAATCATGAGATAAACCGGATAGAGAGCCTTAAAGTGGAACAGGTGGACATTGTCAACATCCGCTACACAGAAAGGCCCGATCAGCGCGAATTCACTGCACTCATCACCGCTTCCGCGCGAGATTACTATGTTGACGACCGTACGAATAAATTCTTGCGGGGGGATGGAGAATCGGCAACATTTCAGGAGTTCTGGACATTCCAACGATCGAGCGATGGCTGGTTGCTCCGCGAGATCGAACAGGCGGGCGAATCTGATGTCCTCAAGGACGAGAATTTCGTCGAGATGTTGACCGATCAGACTCTTCAGGGAATCTATGTCGAGATGGCCGGTAAAGAGGGGAAGGCGGGGCCGTGGTTGGAGAAGGGAACCGAAGAAAAGGCAACGCGCATCGATCGCATGTTGAACTTCCTTGTCCGGACGGACAAACTCTGGAATCGTCAGCAGATGATCGAACGGGCGCGTCAGGTGTTCTTAAGCGTGTTTCTGGCCCGCGAGTCCTGCGATCCGGTACAGGCGCCGGAAGCAGACCTGTTCCCGGAGGTGGCGGCAAGTCTTCGCAAGCAGATCCTGCAATGGCAGATGGAAGGAACGAATGTGGAGTACCGGAATCTTTGTGTGCGCAAGGCGGAACTGATCCTGATCAGGAATTTCACCGACCCTGCCAAAGATGAGTTCTCTGTGCGCATCAGCGCCCATGCCCAGAAAATCGTCCACAAGGGGAACCAGATCTTGAGTGAGCAACAATACGTAACCCCTTTCGAGGAATATTGGACATTTGGCCGGCTGGATGAGGTATGGAAACTCAAGGAGGTTTTGCAGCCGGCACGAGGCGAGAAGCTGATCGCCGTGGATAATGTGGACGAAGACAGCAGCACCGGGCAGATGCAATGGTATTATAGGCAGACCCGCGCCAACTGAGGCCGCAAATTGTTTGTTCAGTGTCAGCTATAGTGTCGGCAGCGATGTTTTTTTGGCTAAGCAGTACCGGTTGAAAGTTGCTACAAAAATGCATCCCCTTCGCTTACCGAATTCAATAAACCATACTAATTAAGGGACACTTTTGATTGTTGACCATAAGCATAGTGGCGGGTTTACATCCACAATAAAAACCATATACCCGATAGAAGCACCCGGGGATGACAAAACTTTTTGCAATTAGCTCCTGGGCAAAAACAAATTAAAAATGTATGGATCGCCATTCTTCATGGAAAAGATATTTTACAAAAGTATGCAGATATAATTTATTAGGAGCAAACCTTGGTATAATAAGGGATAATCGGGAACAAGAAAGGATCCATGCCACTTAGCATTTACACCAGCAACCGGATGGAAAATTTAATCGCCGCCCTTGCCGGCGTGCTCAAGGAGCCCCTTGCTGCTCCCCTGGCGCCGGAAGTGATTGTCGTACAGAGCAAGGGGATGCAGCGCTGGGTCGCGATGGAGCTGGCAAAGCATTTCGGTGTCTGGGCCAACTGCAACTATCCGTTTCCAAACTCCATGGTATGGCGGCTGTTTAGACTGGTGCTTCCGGAGGTTCCCGATGATGCATCCTCCTTTGCTCCGGAAGTTCTTACTTGGAAGGTTATGGGGCTTCTGCCTGGATTCCTGGACCGTGAGGAATTTTCCCCATTACAGCATTATCTCGTTGGGGACAAAAACGGACTCAAGCATTTTCAGCTCGCGGAACGTATTGCCGACACTTTCGACCAGTACACCATTTTCCGTCCAGAGATGCTTCTGGAATGGGAAGCATCCAAAGAAACCGGCATTAGAGGGGACTGGCAAGCGGTCCTCTGGAGGGCTCTGGTGACCGGCAGCAAAGGATGCCACCGGGGGCGACTCAAGGATGAATTTTCCCGTCGGATGATGACGGGCATGCCGGTTGAGAGCGGAATACCGGAAAGGGTCGCGGTTTTCGGCATCTCCTATTTGCCGAAGTACCATATGGAAATCCTGGCAACGATAGCCCGGATCACGGATGTCAACCTGTTCCTTCTAAGCCCCACCCGCGAATATTGGGCCGACATTATCTCACGGAAGGCAAAAGCCAGGCTGTCCGCTGAGGCTGGCGCATTGCGGATCGAAGGGCATCCACTCCTGGCGTCTCTCGGTAGGCTGGGCCGTGACTTTTCCGACATGGTCATTGAGATCGGCGATGTGGCTGCCGTCCAGGAAGATCTCTACGAAGATCCGGGCGGGGCTTTGCTTCTGCAAAATATACAACGTGATATTCTCAACCTCTCCGATCCTGGTGAGATGGTGGAAAAACGACCTATTGATCTGCAT
>CAISEG010000175.1 GCA_903884265.1 uncultured Anaerolineales bacterium
AGTGGACACGGAAGGTCGGGTCTTCTTCGGAAAGTTTGCGTAAAGCCTCGCCCATTCTGGATTGGTCGGCTGCCGTCTTGGGTTCGATTGCCACTGAGACAACCGGCTCCGGGAAGGTGATATTCTCAAGCATGACCATTCTGTTGTCACACAGCGTATCGCCGGTAAAAGTGTCCTTGAAGCCCAGTGCAGCGACGATATCTCCCGCACGTACTTCGGTCACGTCTTCCCGGTGATCGGCGTACATGCGCAACAGGCGTCCGATCCGCTCACGTTTCCCTTTGGTCGAATTGGTGACCATTTGACCCTGGCTCATCGTCCCGGAATAGACCCGGAAATAAGCCAGGCGTCCCACATAAGGGTCGGTAACAATTTTAAAGACCAGGGCGCTCAAGATTGCGTCGTCTTGAGGCGGTAATTCGATTATTTCATCCGTTCGAGGGTCTGTACCATGAACGGGGGGAACATCCAGGGGCGATGGCAGATAATCTATGACTGCGTCTAACACCAGCTGCACGCCCTTGTTCCTTAGCGAACTTCCACAAAAAACGGGTGCAGCTCTGCTTTCCAAAACCGCTTGCCGAAGCGCCGTTTTTAATTCTTCATCGCTGATCTCTTTGCCTTCCAGGTATTTAACTGTCAGGGCATCGTCCAGTTCGGCGATCCGCTCCACCATCGTATGGCGGCGCTCTTCGGCTTCCATTTTCAGATCGACAGGGATCTCCGCCTCCCGCGGCTCTCTACCCAGTTCATCGTCCCAGAAGACGGCTTTCATCTTCATCAGGTCGATTACACCTTGGAAGGAGGCTTCCAATCCGATTGGCATCTGCATCGCGATCGGGTTGGCTCCCAGGCGCTGCTTGATACTATCCAGAGTGCGCTCGAAGGAGGCCCCGGTGCGATCCATCTTATTCGCAAAACAGATCCGTGGCACGCCGTAGCGGTCGGCTTGTCGCCAGACCGTCTCGCTCTGCGGTTCCACACCCTGCACCGAGTCGAAAACGACGATACCGCCATCCAGAACCCGTAGCGAACGCTGTACTTCTGCTGTGAAATCGATATGGCCGGGTGTGTCGATAATATTGATCTGATAGCCCTTCCATTCCGCTGTCACAGCCGCAGAGACAATGGTAATGCCCCGCTCACGCTCCTGCTCCATCCAGTCGGTGACAGTCGTACCGTCATCCACCGAGCCTAGGCGATGGGTCTTGCCTGTATAGAACAGGATGCGCTCAGTGGTAGTCGTTTTACCGGCATCAATATGAGCAATGATGCCGATGTTACGATACCGTTCGAGCGGGAAAGCACGTGCCATTATTTTCTATCCTAATTGGTAAGGTTCAGGACCGCCAATTACATGCGGTAATGAGAGAAAGCGCGGTTGGCATCTGCCATCTTATGGGTCTCTTCGCGTTTGCGGATGGCAGCGCCTTCGTTCTTGTAAGCATCCATAAGTTCGTCCGCCAGTTTCTCAGCAAACGATTTACCGGAGCGCGCCTTGGTCGAATCGAGCACCCAGCGGATCGCCAGGGTGCTGCGGCGCGCCTGTGGGACTTCCATCGGAACCTGGTACGTGGCCCCACCCACACGCCGGGGGCGCACTTCCATGGCAGGCGCGACATTTCTCATGGCTGTATCAAAAATCTCCACTGGATCTTTGCCACCGCTGCGTTCGCGGATGATATCCAGGGTTTTATACATCACATTCGTCGCCGTGCTTTTCTTGCCACGGTGAAGCATATGATGGATCATGTTCTGGATGGTGACACTGTTATAGCGGATATCCGGAAGGATCTCACGCTTTTCTGGTTTTGAACGACGCATGGTTTTACTCCATCAAACGAAATGACTAGGCAGCATCTTTCGGGCGCTTGGCGCCGTACTTGGAACGGCTTTGTTTCCGGTTGGTGACGCCAGTCGTATCGAGCGAACCGCGCACGATATGATAACGCACACCCGGCAAGTCTTTTACACGACCACCGCGCACCAACACAACAGAGTGTTCCTGTAGCTGGTGGCCCTCACCCGGAATATATGCGGTGATTTCAAGACCGTTGGTCAGCCGCACGCGGGCGATCTTCCGCAGCGCTGAATTCGGTTTCTTGGGGGTCGTGGTTCGGACGACAGTGCAGACGCCGCGTTTTTGCGGCGCCCCCTTGGCCTGGCGTTCACGGCGCTGTTTCTTTGTATTGAGCGTATACAGCAATGCCGGTGCCTTGCTCTTGACTTTCTTTGACTGGCGTCCTTTACGGATCAATTGATTAATAGTGGGCACGTTCGCCTCCGGAACAATTTTCCTTGCTAAGATCTGATTTTTGTCAATAAGTGAGGCCATCAATCCGTGCCAGATGGCCTCACGCGTACGAACAACGTAGTGGGCAGCGCAAAGCACCTGCCCTTGTAGGCAACGAGGGGCAATTTTATCATGACGGATGGAAGCCCGTCAAGGAAAATGTTAGCCTCTTTCGCGTTTGGTGCCTTTCATCAGGTCTTCACCGATGTCGATCAGGCCGGTGGTGTACTTGGGTGGATGGATTTTTTCTTCATCCTTGCCAAACTTGATCACCTCGCCCGTATCGGTGACGGCCTCTACAGCTAGGCCAAGGGACTGTAACTCTTTGACCAGCACCCGGAACGAAGCCGGTATGCTTGGTTCTTCTATTTGTTCACCCTTGACGATCGCTTCATATGTATTGACCCGGCCCTGTACATCGTCAGATTTGACGGTCAACATTTCCTGCAGGGTATAAGCCGCACCGTAAGCTTCCAATGCCCACACTTCCATTTCGCCGAAGCGCTGCCCACCAAACTGGGCTTTACCGCCCAGGGGTTGTTGGGTCACCAGGCTGTAAGGTCCCGTGGAACGGGCATGCACTTTATCCTCGACCAGGTGGTGCAATTTGAGCATGCTCATCACACCCACGGTCACAGGCTGGTCGTAGGGTTCGCCCGTCTTGCCGTCGTGCAGGATCTGCTTGCCCAGGATCGGAGCCGGGGATCCCCATTCCAGGGTTACTTTCTGGATGGTAGCTTGCAGCTTTTCATCCGGAACATCATCGTGGCCGAAAGAATGCAGCCAGAGCTTAAGGCACGCGCTCACTGCATTCTGGTCAAATGTTTTACGCTCGGATGGCGCCGGGATGTCATCGGTAAAGATGGTCGCCGGATCGTATCCGTGGTCCCGCAGCCATTCTGTCACTGTCGCATGCCGGGCATAAGCCGCGTCGTTCAACTGGTAAACATCGTAACGGCGCTCGCCCAGCCATTGCTCCATATATAATCGGCGCACTTCGTCGTCATCCTCGATCATCTCCGGGGTGTATTCCTGTTCTTTGAGCCAGGTCCAGGCGGTTTCGGCAGTTTCTTTCCAGGCATAATCCATCATCCAGGCTCGTGCCAGTTCGGCTTCGATTTCCTCTTCTGTTGCGCCATCGAAGACCGGGGTGATTGCCCGGAAACCAAGTTTCTGCGCCGCCCACCCCAAATGGACTTCCAGCACCTGTCCAAGGTTCATACGGCCGGGTACGCCGGTCGGGTTCAAAATGATATCCACGGGCGTCCCGTCATCCAGGTACGGCATATCTTCCACCCGCACAACCCGCGAGACTACGCCTTTATTACCATGCCGGCCGGCCATCTTGTCACCGGCAGTGATCTTGCGCCGTTGAGCCACTGAGACGCGTACCATCATATCCACGCCTGCCGAAAGATCGGCATTGTCTTCGCGCGTGAATACTTTCACATCCACGACCTTGCCCCGCTCGCCATGCGGCATGCGCAGGGAAGTATCTTTCACGTCCCGCGATTTTTCACCGAAAATGGCTCGCAGGAGCCGCTCTTCAGGAGTCAGTTCCTTCTCGCCTTTGGGTGTGATCTTTCCGACCAGGATGTCGTTTGGCCCGACTTCTGCACCTATGCGAATGATCCCGCTTTCGTCGAGGTCCTTGATGGCTTCCTCACCGACATTCGGGATATCCCGGGTGATCTCCTCGGGGCCAAGTTTTGTATCCCGCGCCTCGACTTCGTATTTTTCAATATGGATGGATGTAAAACGATCATCCTGGACTAGTCGTTCAGAGATGACGATCGCATCTTCGTAATTGGCGCCTTCCCAAGACATAAAGGCCACCGTCACGTTCTGTCCCAGGCCCAATTTACCGTTTTCGGTCGAGGAAGAATCGGCAATGATGTCGCCGCTGTGGATGACCTGTCCCTTGATGACTGCCGGGCGCTGGTCGATGCAGGTCGACTGGTTCGAGCGCTGATACTTGCGCAGGTTGTAAGTACGGGAACTGCCGTCCTTCTCCCTGACCACGATATAGGAGCCTGTTACGGAGATTACATCTCCATCCGCTTCGGCCATGATCACCTGGCCCGAATCCAGCGCGGCATAAGGCTCCATACCGGTCGAGACGATCGGAATTTCCGGGCGTACCAGCGGCACGGCCTGGGCCATCATGTTCGAACCCATCAAGGCCCGGTTGGCATCGTCGTGTTCCAGAAAGGGGATGAGTGCCGCGCTGATGCCCACCACCTGGTGCGGAGCCACATCCATATAGTCCAGGTTCTCTGGGGCCGTCAAAATAAAACCGGAATGGTATCGGCAGGAAATGCGCGTGCTCTCGAATTCGCGCTTCTCTGTCAGGGTGGCATTCGCCTGGGCGATTACGTATTTGTCTTCTGCATCCGCAGAAAGATATTCGAATTCATCCGAGACGTACGGGATAATGGCTATATCCCGCTTGGTCTTGGCGATTGTCTTGAGCACCTTGGTGGTGATGCGCTCTCCCGCTTTGACCAGCACATCTCCGCTCTTGGGATCGACTAGGTTCTCGCGCAATAGGCGGCCTTCCAACAACGGATCGTTGCAGGCTGCCTTTTTAATGACCCGCCGGTACGGCGTTTCAATGAAACCATATTCGTTGACCCGCGCAAACGAAGCTAGGCGGCCGATCAAACCGATGTTCGGGCCTTCCGGCGTTTCGATCGGGCAGATGCGCCCGTAGTGGGAATGGTGGACATCCCGTACGTCGAAGCCGGCCCGCTCACGCCGCAGGCCGCCTGGGCCAAGCGCCGAGAGGGTCCGCTTGTGGCGTAACTCGGCCAGCGGGTTGGTCTGATCCATGAATTGTGAAAGTTGGCTGGAACCGAAGAACTCGCGCAAGGCAGCCACGACCGGTCGGATATTGACCAGCGTAACCGGGGAGAGCTGCTCCTGGTCGCGGATGGACATGCGTTCTTTGATCACGCGTTCCATCCGGCGCAGACCGATCCGCAGCTTGTTCTGGATAAGTTCGCCGACGGTCTTGACCCGCCGGTTGCCCAGATGATCGATATCATCGGCCGGCTCGATCCCATTATTGATCAGGATCATCCGCCTTAGCAGGCGAATGACATCCAATTTGGTGACGGTGCGGTGCGGAATGGGGATCTGCAGGTCCAGCTTCTGGTTCAGTTTATAACGGCCCACCCGCTCCAGGTCATAGTGACGCTGGTCAAACAATTGTTCTTCCAGGAAACCGCGTGCATTATCCAGGGTGGCGGGGTCGCCCGGGCGCATCCGTTTAAAGAATTCTATCAGCGCCGCCTCGGCAAGTGTCTGGCGGCCGGAAGGCTCCCAATCCGGTTCCTGCTTTAAAGTGGACGCGATAAACATCCGCTCCGGGTTTGTGTCTACATCCTTGAACAGGTTGATCAGTTCTTCGTCGGTGCCGGCGGTCAGGATCGGCTCGCCGGTCTCGCCGTCATCCACCGCGGACAAAGCCCGCAGGAAGACGGTGATCGGCACGGTGCGCTTGCGGTTGAACTTCAGGATGATGTAATCGCTCTTGCGTGTTTCGAACTCCATCCACGCCCCGCGGTCCGGGATCAGCTTGGCCATCGCCAGCGGGCGGCCTGTGGCGCGGTCTGTGGGCGCTTCGAAGTAAACCCCAGGGGAGCGGATCAACTGCGAAACCACCACCCGCTCTGTCCCGTTAATAATGAAAGTCCCCTTATCGGTCATCTCCGGGAAATCGCCCAGGAAGATATCCTGTTTGATCGGTTCAGGCACATCCACACCCGCCAGCAGCACGGATACGTACAGCGGGCTGGCATAGGTCAGGTCGCGCTCCACGCATTCTTCCATACTGTGCTTGGGGTCGCCAAACCAATACTTCAGCCCCCACTGTTTAGACTCGGGGCCGCGGCTGGGGAAGAAGAGCTTCATCCCCTTGTTGTAAGATTCGATTGGTGAAATTTCGTGGAAGAGATCCCCTAATCCTTCGGCTTTCAGGCGTTTGAACGAGTCCAGCTGAATTTCGATTAAGTTGGGCAAGCTAAGTGTAACCGGGATACGCGCGTAATTCTTCTCGGGTAGAACAGAAGCCATGGCTTTCTCCTGAATTTAGGTTCCTGGGCTGATGAAAGAATCATTTTCATACACAGCCCCCTGCGGGGGATGTGGCCGCGAACATGCAAGGGGTGATTATAAGCACTCTATAAGGCAAAGTCAAGTAAATTTGAAACCAATGTTAGAGCTTTCTCAAAGTCGAAAGGTGGTCCTCTCGGTAGCCAATTTCCTTCATGATATAAGAGACGGAAAAAGGGGATCAGGGTGTTTCACACCCTGATCCCCTTTTTTCGTACATTTCTCCCCTCCCCAGTTCGGGGAGGGGACGGGGGTAGGGTTGAAATCTTTTACTCTGTGAAAGCCCTGCCTTTTCTCTCGAATTCGTTGACAAAAATGCTCCCCCATAGTAATATCACACGCGCTTGGCGAGGTAGCTCAACGGCAGAGCAAGGGCATCATAATCCCTAGGTTGTGGGTTCAAATCCCACCTTCGCCATTCATGTCCTCCCCACCTCCCACTTGGGAGCGAAAATGGGGTTTCCTCCTTTTAGAGACCTGCCTGTGGGTGGGTTTTTTGTTTTCTCCACCCTACATTTACGGTGTTGAGAACGCATGTTTTATAAGTGCCTCCAAGCGAATACCATAATCTAACGATCATACTAGGGGGTAGGGACGGAGGGTTTGTAGCGGCGACGTTCTGTCGCCTTGGGCACGGAAAACCATACCCCTGCGAATTCCCATTGAATGCTCACGCAATAACGATTGAAACAACCTCTCCCAAAACCATGACCGTCTCCATCCTCACTAGCCAAAGCCTGGTCGAGGCGGCCTCAAGCCGCC
>CAISEG010000176.1 GCA_903884265.1 uncultured Anaerolineales bacterium
ATGTTGTTTTCCGGCAGGATGGCTTCAAAGTCACACTGGATAATGGTTTGGATTTTTATCTTCCCAAGGCGCCCCTTCTGGGGGAGAAGATCTATCTCTCCATTCCAGCAGCAGTAGTAAAAATCCTGCGATGAAAAAACCTATCTCCGTTATCAAACGCAAGGCGTGAAGCGAAGAACCCTGACGCTATCCTGGCATGCTGGCGCGCTGGGAGGAAAGCGCCCTGCATATCGAAGCGCCCTACTACGCCAGGGAGTTCGAGTTTATGGGGTTACCATCAAGAACGGCGACCTGTTCGTGGAGGTTTACTACACCGACCGCTTCTACAATATTTTCGAGATCCACGACCGCGATGACAGATATCTCAAAGGTTGGTACTGCAATGTGGGGCCGCCGGTCGTGATGGAAGCTGACAACCGGCTTTCCTACGTGGATTTGGCTCTCGACCCGTGGGTGGTTCCCGATGGCGTGCAGACGGAGCTGGACGAGGACGAGTTCGCCGCCCTTGACTTGGCGCGGAAACGCGTCAACAAGCCCAGGTGGCGCTGAAGGAATAGCAGGAATACTTTGCGGATAACAGGAACCCCGGTCTCTCATGAAGAGGCCGGGGTTCTAATCTTTAAATCACAGCTGTCAGGACTGGCAGAAGTATCGACAGGCCTAGGGCTTGCTTGATGGGGTCCCAAAAGCCAAAGAGCAGCCCGGCCACTCCGAAACAGGCACAACAGACCACCACGATTGCCACGATGATGATGATCGTGGTATTCGTCTTTTTGGGGGTGGCCGCGGGCGGCGGGAAAGGTGCCCCTGTAGCTTCGGTCATAGATTAATATCCAGAGTTGGAGGACGGGGTAAGGAATGGAATAGCGAATGGAAGGGTAATTGCCCCTGTAAATGCCAGAACAAAGATACAAGTTAGGCAAATGCCCAGGGCAAGCATCACGTAACCCAGGATCAAGCCGGCGGTCGCCATGCCGTTTCCTGTGACCATACCGCCGCTCTTCTTGATCTCACTCTTGGCCATGTGACCGGTGACAATCGCTGCGATCGGGCCTATAACTGGCAGGATTTGTACAAATCCGAGGATGCCAGCGATTAAACTAATAATAGCCGTCGTGCTTGTTCGGGGTGCGGCAGGAAGTTGTGTATAAGGTTGATTCATTTCTTTTTCTCCTCTGTGATTTTAGATTGAATGGTTTGGAAGAATTATTCGTAATATTTTTCCTTGACGGGTTAATAAGTAGTGGGAATATTATTGACGATTTGCTGCCAGGGGATCAAGGTCAATCCGAGCAATGGTAGGACGAACATGATGCATAGCATGGACACGGCGATGATGATCCCGATCAAGGTAAGCACACCCTGGAGCACGAAATAGGTCTTCAGGCTTCCGAGAGAGCGCAGGAATGCATATTTATCGCCAAACTGGCCGGCAGAGTCGATCGAAGAGCCTGCCTGGAACATCACTACGCCCATCCAGATGGGCAGCCAGGCAACGATAATGCCCACGATGGAGAGTGCCTGCGCGATGCCTCCCAGGATGGACAAGATTCCGAGGAACTTCAACCAACCGCGCGCCTGGTATATCGGTACACTTAACTCCTGAATAGTTCGGGAATCCTGCGGAGCCGGTACCGGCGGAATATAATTAGGGGTCGGATAAGCCATATTCTCCTCCAGAAAAATTTATGAAATTGCCTGGTGTTTCCGGTTGGTCCGCCGCCATAACCACCAGATGATCAATACCACAAAGAGGACCAGGAACACGGCCACCAGCGCCGGGATCATGATTGAAAGAATGGACAACCCCGTTGCAACCACATCCTCGGCAATGCTGACTGGAATGTTGCCAGCTCCGCCAGTGGTTGCAGTGACTGCCGGGCGTATAGCCGCCGACTTGACAACGTGGACGCTTCCGGATACCAGCAAGCCACAGATGATGGCGATCACCGGATGGACATTGGTAATCACATGCGCACTGGCAGCGAAGATGATTGCCCCGGCTGCCGGGCGGATACCGGTCTGGATAATGTCGTTGATATGGTTGACAGCCGGGATTTTATCTGCCAGCATTTCGACGATAAGCAGGATACCAACCACAATCAGCACCCAGGGATTCGCCAGCAAGTTATAAGGCGATTTCAGGTTGATCCAATTTGTATAATGGGCAATGACGCCCACCACCAGCAGGGGAATGTAGGCGTTCAGCCCGGCACTGGCCGAAAGTCCAAAAGCAGTCATTATCCCAAAAAGCGCATCCATAGCATATCCTATCCACTACTTGCCCAGGGGGAAGGCTCCCCACGTGCCGGTGAGCCAATACCGCAGTGCGTCAATGGCCGCGGTTTGGATCAGGGCGATTGTCAGGCCGGCTAGCAATGGCAGCCACAACTGCCGCACATTCGTAAACTTATTATCTTGACCCATAATCATCACCCAGACCATACTGTATACCATGGTCAACAGGAGCCAGACACCCAGGGAACTGGTGATCGCCAGAGGGTAGAGGACAATCGGGCTTTCAGTGAGCACCAACAGATCGAAGATCACCTGGATGCCCAGTAAAAGGCCAAAAGTCTTCCAGCCGGGTATGGCTGGTTTATCCATACCGTCTGACCAGACAGTCTGGTTAAAGGCTGGGAAGAGCATGATGGCCATTCCCAATCCCATCCCGCTGCCGGTCAATAAACGCAAGGTATTGTTAGGCACATAGATGTTGCGGATAGTTGGTAAGATTCCCGGTGAGACTTGTTTAAGCAGGTAAAGGTACGAATTGGATCCATCGATCCCGAAGGCGGCTACGAAAACGATCAGCACGGCGATGATGCTCCAGTGCGGAATTTTGAACCGTTTCCAGCCGATGATTGCTTGAAAAACCAGCCCAGTCACCGCGCCCAGGTACATGCCAGAACAGCGCGCACACAAGGGTAACTGGTAGCTGCCAATATGGAAGGAACGTTCACCGATGCGGTGACAAACGGCATACCCGATGGCGTCTGCTTTACCGAAGAGACCTGGTGGTGTGTTAAGGAACCAGCCGATAAAAACCAGAAGTGCGGCAGCTATCACAAAATACTTCGACACTGCTCCGATGCGGTTGAGGGTGTTTTTGGGCATGATGGTCAATTATAGAGTTTTTAGAGCTGAAATGCAAGCAAATGAATATATTCATAAGGGTTATACGGAACCAGGCTAAAACAGTTTCATTTGTTCGGGCGGCTCGATCGGATCCCCACCGAGTTCTTTTTCGAAACCTTCGCGGGTGAGGCCGGTTATCTCCGATAACCGCCTCAATGTCCGAAACTTGACGATGCGCCAGTGTTCCGCCACGGCTCTCAACGCCGGGTCACGGTCCAGTTTATAAGCCAGCAGACCGGCGCGTCCGCCCGGAATGACCAGCAGGCAGCGCTCCGCGGGGTTCAGGTTTTGCCTCAGGATCCGGCCAACAACGGCGGAGGCCAGCAGGTAAAAAGTGGTAACCGTCCCACCGGGATCCTGCCACTGGATGAGTCGCTGCGGACTATCCTGCCGCTGAAAGGTGACTCCCAAGCGCGGCGCCAGCGCAGTGAGCGCCTGAGCAGCTGTCTCCAGGTCTGCACGCCGTGCCGATGGAGAATCTTCCAGGCGCAAGCTCAAGCGTCCGCCCGCCTCGACTGCATATGAGGCCACCATGGCGCGCAGCAATCCCAGCGAAGGAGTCAACAAGCCGGGAAGCTCGGGGTTCAAGGCTGTTTCCAATCCCCGCAGGGTTGTGCTGGGATTCTTTTGGAATAAGCGGACAATAGCCATCTCAACCCGGTCGGGCAGCGGATCGATCGCAGTGTCCCACTCGGCCAACCCCCATAGGCCGCTTTCTGGGTTCTTACTCTCGGCGTGATGGATGAATTCTGGACTGGACAGTGCAGCCTGGATGGGAGCATTGATCTGTGCCAGCGCCTCGGGCCTCCAGCCCAGGGTGTGATCCTCAGCCATGGCGGCCAATCCGGCGGCATGCAGGTGCAGGACCGGTACCGGCTCACCGCGCTCCTGAAGGGCAGATAGCATTGCCCGCCGGACGGTCTCGGCATCGATCGCTGATAGGTCTTTGTCCGCTCGGCTGATGGCGCACCGTTGCCAGAGAATCTGTACCGGGTCGTGGCGGGTGCGCAACGCCAATCCGTTCAGGTCAAACCCTGATCCGGCCGCGGCCAGCAGCGCCGCGGAGAGAAAGGCCGGTTCTGGTTCAGGAACGATGGCGAAGAGCGGGGCGTTGAGTGGCAGTTGCTCGGACAGGTTTTTTAAGGCGGCGTAGAGAGCGGCGGCATGCCAGTTCCAGTCGTAGCGGCGGCGATGCAGGACCGACTTGAACGGAGCCGCCGCCTCCCGTCCCCATAACCAACCGCTCCAGAGCGCCGAAAGCGTCCAGAAAGCCTGGTTGGGACGCGGCAGGACGGTGACAACTGCCCCGAGAGATACATTTTTCATTCTCGGAGCGAGGTCGCGCATCGGACCGTCGAACAGGCACAGGCCTCCCCCTTCACCCGGGATGGATGGCCAGTTAACAGCATCAACGGGTTGCCCTGCACTGGACCAAATTACCACGCTGCGTTCGAGCGCCAGCCAGATGTTTTTTTCGAGAAAGCGTGTGGGGATATTCAGTTGCTTCGGTCGTGGACGTTCTGCAGGATGAGGCCAGAGAGCGCTGGCCTCATCGCAGGTGGTCAGGATGAGAGCCAACAGGGCTTGCCGGCGCTCAGGTGCCAATGAAAAACCATCCAGTTTATTGATGATTGTGATCAGCGCGTAAACAGCGCGGGGAATATAGCATTCCAACGCTTCCTCTGCAAGCACCCGGTCGGGGTCTTGCGGGGCAGCCACACGTTCAAGCGCCCGCGAACGGTGCAACCCATCCGTAGTAGCCAGACTGGCGGCAAGGGCCTGGTCTGCTTCGGTGGCGGGATATTCTCCATTGTCTCCACACTCACATTGGTAAATGCGTGCTGCCAAAACTTTGTTCTCGCGTTCCCAGACGAAAGCATCTGCCGGGACCTGCTTGTGGCATTTGGTGCATTCGGTCAGATACAGGGATTGCAAATGGGTCTCCAGGCGCTCGTCACCTTTGCGGGCAGCCGCCAGTTCGGCCAAGGCGGCCCGCAGGTCAGCCTGGGAGGGAGGATTGGCGGCTGTCTCGAGCAGGAAGCGATTCACCGGGTTGTTCACCGCCACGAGAACACGATACCCGAGACGGACCATTTCAAGGTCGGTCCGGGGAGTGGCTCCGAAGGGATCCAGCACCCAGGTGCCCGGCCTGGAATGCTGGGCCAGGAAAGCAGTGGCAATCCCATCGGCAGCGAGTGGAAGATAGCGTGCCAGGGGGCCGGGATTTTCCGGTTCATCGCCGGGGAGGTAGGCGAATCGTTCCATTACTTGTAAGTATAAGGATTTGGCGAAAAAAATACAATCCTTAAATATCCCCTGGGAAGGAGCATCACTTTTTATTGGCGAATTGAGATCTGGATTTCGAATGGAGCGAGGCTGCCTGGTGAACTTTGAGCTGAGCTCAACAGGATGTGCCACTTGCCATCTGGCAGGTTGTAATTCACGCTCTGGTTGTTGAAATTCATTGCCACCAACACAGTCTGTTCATGTGTGCGGCGCAGGAAAGCCAGCATGCTACCTCGCGTTTTCAGCGGGATGAAGTCCCCCCGCCGCAGGGCAGGATTTTCTTTGCGCAGGGCAAGAAGTTTTTTGGTGAAGTTGAAGAGAGAATTCAGATCGGTTTGCTCTGTGGCTACATTGCGCCATTTGTAGTCCGGGTGGACCGGCAGCCAGGGTTTGACAGTCGAAAACCCTGCAAAAGCCGAGTCATCCCACTGCATCGGCGAGCGGCAGCCGTCGCGGCCTGTGTAGATCGGCCAATATTTCCTGCCGGGTGGGTCAAGGATCTCGCTGTGACGCAGATGGATATCGCGCATTCCGATTTCTTCACCGAAATACAGGAACGGTGTACCCCGCAATGTGAGCAGGAGCGCCATGGCGAGAAATGGCTGGGAATCGTTCTCCCCTCTGGCGTAACGGCTGGCAGCCCGCGGCAGGTCGTGGTTGCTCATCACCGTTGTCGGCCAGATGCCTGCAGCATTGAAAGTCTGCTCACGCAGGATAAACTGTTTCATTATCCAGAGGGGGCTCCATTTGTAGAGTTGGAAAGCCTCGGCGAGAGCGGAATTAAAAGTAGTGAAATCGAAACTGAATGCGGCGTGCAGCTTGTCGGGCCCGCAGTAGGAGACCGTTTTTTGGGGCGTGGCGAAATAGGTCTCGCCGACTACGTAGCGTTCCGGATAAGAGTCGAGCAAGGTTCGCATTTCGTTCAGGAAAGGCATCATCTCTGGCTGGTCGATATCGTGGATATGCCGCTGGCGGTCGAAGCCGCGTAATCCGAATTTTGGGGGATTGTCCGCCAGGTCTGGATCTTTGAAATAAGCGTTGAACACATCCAGCCGGAACCCGTCTACGCCGCGCTCCAGCCAGAATCGGAAAACACCCAATTGGGCTTTGCGAACCTCCGGGTTACGCCAGTTGACATCTGGCTGTTCTTTGGTGAACAAGTGCAGGTAAAATTGACCGGTACCCGGATCGAATTCCCAGGCTTTACCGCCAAAAGAGGCTTGCCAGTTGTTGGGGTTATCTTTCCAGATATACCAATCGCGTTTGGGATTATCACGGCTGGAACGCGATTCCAGGAACCAGGGGTGCTGGTCGGAAGTGTGGTTGAGTACCAGGTCCAGGATGATGCGGATACCGCGTTGATGTGTCTCCGCCACCAGCCGGTCAAAGTCTTCCAGGGTGCCGAAGCGCGCGTCCACATCTACGTAATTACTGACATCGTATCCGAAGTCTTTGTCGGGGGTCGGGTAGATTGGTGAAAGCCAGATGGCATCTATACCCAGGTCTTCCAGGTAATCGAGATGCGAGATGATGCCGTCCAGGTCGCCTAACCCGTCGCCATTGCTGTCGGCAAAAGAGCGAGGGTAGATCTGGTAGATGACGCCGTCGCGCCACCACAGGAAGTTGTCCATGGTTACTCCAATGAAAAAGTTTGGGTGTATTTTACTCGAGGAAAGCCTCTTAATATAATAAATGGGTTGCATTACCTGTTCACTTTTTCACGCTTTTTGGACAATCGTGCTATGATTAAGATGGATGAAGACTCCTGTTATCGAACGCGTCCTATTAGTTGAGAGCCACACAAATATCCGCTACTTGATCACACATCAAGAAACGAGGTTATTAACGACATTATGAAAACCTTGCTGGATGTGGTGGCTGTTTATGGCCCGGTATCTCTGGTGAACGCACGCTTATTCCGCGCCCTTCAAGAGAGTGCGGATGAAGCCCGGGCGGGAGAAAAAGCGAAATTGGAACAGCTCCAGGCATTGCGGCAGGAGCTTCGATCCCTTATCCTACCTGCGACACATCCCATCGATTTGCTCCTTACTGGTAAAATTGGAGCATTGACGAATGAACAGCAACAAGCCTTGAAGTCGACCCACTTGACGTTGCAGCGGACGATGGAGCTGGTATCAATGGCGCGGCCCTCATTGCATGAAAATTTGAATAACGGGTAAGGGTTGATATATGCCAAAATCGGATCTGGTTTTACTGGCGCTTGATGACGAGCAAATCCTTCAATTATTCAGCCAGGCGTTAACCGCAGTTTCATATCAAGTTGCTATCGCGCGGGATCGCTCTGCGCTGGATAAGGCTTTGCAGGAATCATCGCCCGCCTTGGTGATCATTAGTCAGAATTTCAATGGGGCGGATGAATTAGAGATCGCCACCGGGATGTTGGAACGTTTTCCGACCCTGGCGGTTTTGCTTTTACTCCTGCGGGATTCCCCGGATGTGGTTAGGAAAGCGATCCATGTTGGCGTTAGCGATTGTCTGTATGCGCCTCTTCATATAGAAGAGATCATGAAGACTGTGGAGAATAGCATCAAACGCGCTGACCGGATCGGTGACTGGACCCGGCGGGAGGTCAGACGCACCACCGCCTCGCTCGAGCAGCGCGTGGCCGAATTAACGAAACTCGATACCATTGTTGAGCAAATCGAGGACGGGGTCATCATCATTGACGATAAGTTGAATCTCCTGTTGATCAATCCGGCGGCACGCCGGGCTTTCGGCTTGTGGCAGGACGATGATGTTAAAGGAAAACCAGTCAGCGAAATACTGCCTCATCCTGATTTGAAGATCCTTTTGAGCGAGAGCCTCAATAACCCCATGCCTCATAACGAGATTGCATTTGAAGATGGGCGTGTCCTTTCGGCTCAATGTACGCCTATCCCGAAAATTGGTGTGGCGGTTACCATGCAGGATATTACCTACCTCAAGCAGATCGACCGCTTGAAGAACGAATTTGTTCATACCGTGTCTCACGACCTGAGGTCCCCATTGACAGCCATCCTTGGCTATGTGGACTTGCTTGACCGGGTTGGCCCGGTCAATGAGCAACAGCGCGAATTCATCACCCGGGTCCAGAATAGCGTGCAGAGCATCACACTATTGGTCAATGACCTGCTCGAACTGGGGCGGATCGAAGCTGGATTCGATACCCAGAAGGAAGTTGTTTCTCTGGAAGGAATCATCCGCTATGCGCTGGAAACTCTCAGCGGTCAGGTCTCTGAAAAGAAATTAAACCTCCACCTCAATCTTCCGGTGGATATTCCCCAGATGCGCGGCAACCCGATCCGCTTGCGCCAGATGCTGGATAACCTGATCGGCAATGCCATCAAGTACACTCCGGAGGGCGGCGAAATTACAATTGACTTGGAAGCGCAAAGTGACCAGGTGATCTTTCGCATCTCCGACACTGGTCCCGGCATTCCCCCTGGCGACCAGCCGCATATTTTTGAGAAATTCTATCGGGCCAGCAATGTGCCTAAAGGGGTGGGGGGATCCGGGCTGGGCCTGGCGATCGTCAAATCCATTGTGGATAACCACCAGGGCCGCATCTGGGTTGATTCACTGCTTGGCCAGGGAACAGCGTTCACTGTTGTTCTCCCACTCTATCGGCAAGTGGTGACGGTAGCGAAGTCGGCCTAAAACACTTCCCAGCCAACCAAAACGCAGAGAGGAAACTCTCTGCGTTCTTAATTAAAACAGCCTCCGCAGATGGAGCTATCTGCGGAGGCGTTCGCCAAAGGAGGAGACAGTGATCTGCAAGATTGGAGCTGTGTTGTTCCGTCTCCAGAAGAATAATAGCCCACATGTCAGACAGGGACTAGGGCGGAAAGTCATAAATATTCGTGATTAACTTCACAATCAGATCTGGCCATGCAGGAAAGTACGGATGATAGCCACGGCCTCTTCAGCATCGCGATAACTTTTAACAGAAATGGACGGATGCGAATTCCCGGTTAACATCTTGGAAACGGGCTGCCCCTCGCGATAAACGCACAGCACCGGCTTGTTCAGGTTCAGCGCATAGGCTACTTCGTAGCCCACTCCGTGCGAGGGGGTGCTGACCTCAGCCACCAGCGCCTCACAGGCCCGGATCCAGGCCGTATCCCGTTCGTAGATCTCGCCTGGCAGGACCTGCCCTTCGAACAACTTCACTCTGGGGTCGGCCAGGTGTGCGGTTGGCACCACGTGCCCGTCAGCCAACAGGGCAGTGATGATGGCGCGATAGACCGGTTCAAAATCCCGCCCACCGGTGATGGAACAGGCAAAGTAAATGTTCATTTTTTATTCGAAAAACTGGCCAACAGGTCAGATTGGGGCGTACCGGTAGGGTGGTGGGTCGCGTCGAGCCAGGCGCTACGGTAACTTTCCAACTCGGTGCTGAACTTGATCCAGTCGGGCACGAGCAGGGCCAAGCGTGAGGTCTTATCCGGGAAAAAGTAGGGGGAAAGGAACAGGTACAGCACCCAGCGGGGCAGGGGCCAGCCTTTCATTTCCAGGACGATAACCGTTCGGCTGGCCAGCGGCCTTAAAAACGAACGCTTCCAGCCTTTGAGATCGTCTATGGAGAACAATCGTCCCATTTCAGCGCTGGAAGCCTGGATGAAACGCCGG
>CAISEG010000177.1 GCA_903884265.1 uncultured Anaerolineales bacterium
TAACAATCTGAGGTACGGACATAAGTTCGGACAAGAAAGGAAGCCTCGAAAGTTGGTAAACTTGATTTGCGAGGACCAAATACCAACAAAGGAGGCTTCCATGAACAAGTTTACCATTCTTGAATTTGTAAAAGCGATATTTGATGATGAGGAAACAGCGGAGCAAGCTGCCGAAATTGGACAAGCGATCCTGGCGGCACGCTCGCTGCGGATGACGGACATAGCCAGTCACATGGAGGGGAACAGTGCGGCGGCCTATAAGCGGATCCAGCGTTTTCTGAAGCGGAATGATCCGAGGCAGGTATTAGGGCGTCTATATCAGCCGGAGGCGGAGTTCATGATCGGGGATCCGACGGAGATTGAACGCGCCCAGGCCTGGAAAACCGAATATGTGGGCACGCTCAAGGATGGGGAGACCAAGGGGTTCTGGGCGCTGATGTTTGCAACGCCCTATCGCGGCCGGGCTATCCCGTGTGGTTTGGTGACCTACTCGTCGAAAACGATTGCCAACAACATGGATTCGCGTAATCTCAATCACTTTCGGGCCTTCGCAAGCATCCAGGATCTGTTGGGAGATAAGCCGTTGGTGCTGGATCGCGAGTTCAGCTATCTGGAATTACTGACGAACTTGATCAATGAGCAACTCAAATTCGTCATTCGGCTCAATTTGGGGTCTCATCCACCCAAGTTCTGTGATTCAAAAGGCAAGGATGTGGCTCTGATCATCTCACCGGGGCAAACGGTGATCCGCGAGAATGTCTGGTACAAGGGCAAAGCCTATGTCAATTTGATTGGACGCTGGAAAGAGGGGCTTTCAGAACCTATGTGGATCATCACCAATTTGGAAGCTAAAGAAGGTCTGCGTATTTACTTCGGCCGGATGAAAATCGAGGAAAGCTTCAAAGATTTGAAGGACTTGTTGGGCATGACCAAACTGATGAACAAAAAGCAGGAGTACATGGAGAAAATGATCGCCTTGCTCTTACTCATCTTCCCGATCGGTTTGTTGCTGGGTGAAGAACTGCGCGATCTTCTTTATGGAGAACCGATAGCCGCGGATGAACAACCCCCTAAGAAGGAGCTTATCCCTGGTGTTCCGGGTCAAAAGAAAAGTAAAAAATGGAAACGCTATTCCGGCTTATTCATCTTGCTCAGACAAAATTGGACTTTATCAGCAGAGCAACAAAACACCATTTACCAGACGGTCTTGCTCTCTTTTACTTCTTTGGTTCAATGCCCTGTCCGAACTTAAGTCCGTACTTGAGGGATGGGGGAAAACTTACAAGGAAGCAAGAAAAAACGAAAAACGTAAACAGAATGAGTGAGGCCGGTCAGATAACCCGGTCTTCGATCTCCCAGGCGTGGTCGAGGGCATGCCAGGCCAGGCGGCGGACGAAGTAGCGCGGGGTCCAGCGAAGCCCGCCACGCGGGCCGCGGGCGGGGATTTCGCCGCGGACGGCAGAAGCCAGGACTTCCAGGATGGCCTGCCGGAGCTGTGTCCAGGCCTGGACAGGGTCAGCCTCTTCCCCAGGCTTCCATATCCCGCCGAGGCGAGTTAGATAGGCGACTTCGGCTTCCTGGACGTGCCGGACAATTTCTGCCAGATCACGGCCACCGCCGCGCGGGCCTGTACGAAGATCGCGGTCTGCGGCTGCCCGAGCGATGGTATCGAACGTCGTCCAGCAGACTTCCAGCAGCACCAGAAACCTGCGGAGTTCGAAAGGTCAACCGGCGCAGCATCCTGAGATGGGGCGACCGCGGGCGATCCGAAATCTGTGGTGGTAGTGCCGGCCAACCGGTCGACCACCAGCAGGTCAGAAATATTTTCAGGCGGGTGGAAGGGAAGATGGGCGGCCTGGAGGGCACGGGCATAGCGGGGCCCATAGTCGAAGAGGGATTGCAGGGCGGAGGCTTCATCGCGCCCGGAACGAGACCAGCCCGGCCATTCAAGGGCAACCGCGAAGATGCGGGTTTGGCCAATCTCCAAGTAGACCTGGATTGGTTTTGCGATTTGCGTCATGGGTCATGCTCCCAAACAGAAAATCGGTTTGACTGGACCGGGCAGAAGAATCGAATTAGTCAATATCGTCCGGAGGAAAACCAACAATATCCTGAATCTGCTGGATCTCTGCGGGGGAGAGTTGATCTTTCCATTTGTCCAGCGAGTCTGTCTTTACATCCGGGATCGGGATGGGGGTTTTTAATCCAAGAAAAAGCTGTA
>CAISEG010000178.1 GCA_903884265.1 uncultured Anaerolineales bacterium
ATTGCTGTTTGCACAGACTGCCATCTTCCGCACCAGAACATCGCCAGTTATTATCTTTACAAAGGATATTCCGGTATGCGGGACGTGTACTCGTTCACGTTCAAAACATACCCGGCTGCCATCCGCGCCACCCAGCAGACAGACGAAATCATCCAAGCCAATTGCATCCGCTGCCACATTGACACGGTTGAGAATATCCTTACTGGTCCCCAGCTGTTCGACCGTTATTGTTGGGACTGTCACCGCTCGGTTGCCCACGGGGAGCGAGGCCTGTCTCTTTCTCCATATCAGGATTCGGAGGTTTACGGAAAATGAAAAAATACACCACACTCATTCTGGTTGGAATTATTCTTGTCCTGGCTGCCGTTCTGACGGGTGTGCTGGTTTTCCTGAAGAACCAACCCCCGCAGGAACGCGCCATTATCCAGCCGATCGCTACCATTCAACCGCTGGAAGCGAATTCCTCCCCTTGGGGCGTGAACTATCCGAATGAATATTCGTCCCTGCTCCTGACAGCAAGTAATAATACGCCTACCATGTACGGCGGGTCAGCGCAAAAATCCTATCTACTCGAAGACCCGCGCCTGGTGATCCTGTTTGCTGGCTATTCCTTCAGCCATGACTATAATCAACCGCGCGGCCATGAAAACACCCTGATAGACATCCGCACGACGAAGCGTGTAACTGCCACCACGCATGCCACCTGCTATTCCTGCAAATCCTCCGATAACCCCGGCCTATGGGAGCAGATGGGTATGGTGGCTTTTGATGCGCAGCTGTTCTCAGATATGACACCCAATATCAACAATGCCATCGGCTGCGCCAACTGCCACGAAGCCGGGAGCATGCGCCTGGTCATCACCGACCCGGCGGTGGAAGCCGCCTTCCAGGCGGAAGGCCTGGACTGGCGCACATTCACCCGCCAGCAGATGCGTTCGGCAGTTTGTGCCAATTGCCATGTCACCTATTATTTTGCAGGGGATAATAAAGTCCTGACCGTTCCCTGGGCCAACGGCACACGCGTTGAAGATATCATCCAATACGAAGACAGCATCAATTTTGCCGATTGGACCTACCCCAACACGGGAACGCCCATCATGAAAGCGCGCCACCCGGACTACGAACTGTTCACTGCCGACAGCACCCATTACACTGCCGGTGTTTCATGCGCAGACTGCCACATGCCGTACGTCCGAGAGGGTGCGATGAAATATTCAAGCCACGATATCATGAGTCCGCTGCTTGACCCGCAGCAATCTTGCGGGCAATGTCACACGGACGTGGACGCCGTCCTGGCACGCGTCGCGGTCATTCAGAATACGGTCCACAATGCAAAAATAGGCGCCGAAGATGCCCTGATCGACGCCATCACCGCCATCCAAGCCGCGGCGGCGAACCCGAACTCCGATCCGGCCCTACTGGATGAGGCGCGCACCCTTCACCGCCACGCCCAATACATGTGGGACTTTATATCTTCAAGCAACAGCATGGGTTTTCACAACCCTGACGAGGCCTTACGCATCCTTGGCAACGCCGCCGACCTAGCGCGGCAAGCACAGATGAAAGCCGCACAGGCTGCCGGTGACCCTTCCCTGCTGGTGACCGGCGTTTATGATGCTATGGATCCCAAACCTAGACCGGTGCCATAGTAAAAGGATCAATAGATGCACCAGGGCGACCTGTTTGGGTCGCCCTGGTGCATTTTGTTACTCCTGGAATACGTTATTTATTCAGGACAGCCGCCAGCGGTCCGGGAGCCAGCACCTGGGCACTACTGCCGGAAGCCAGGGCCTTTTCCACATCGCGTGCCCACAGGTACAGGCAGGTGTGGTAAGCGGTGGAAGTGTAAGAGGTCACGACGGTGGCAACCATGATAAAAATGCCGGCGACGATCACGCCCAGGCCAATCCCGGAGACCAGGCCAAAGGTAGATGTGTTCGTGATGGTGATAATGCCAAAGCCTACGCCAAAGCCCAGACCGATGCCGAGTGCACCCAGCAGGAAGCCGATCAGCCCGTTGACAGCCTTTACACCAACCGTGCTGATACCCACCAGCAGCAGGTTATTCTTGATAATGCCACCGGCACGCTTGAGGGCGTCTTTCAGGTTGATATCTTCAATGACCATAGCCGGAAGGATGAGGAACGAGGCCTCGGTCCAGACCGTGTCGATCAGACCGGCCAGGATGTTGCGCCCGCCGCTGCGGCCTTTGCCTCTGATCTGACCTTTGACCAGGTTGACGGCAGTCGAAGCCGCGGCCAGACTGAGGATGTTCAGCCACTCGCGTTTGACAATGGCCCAAGCTTTCGACATGACACCATCGCCTTCGGCCAGGTAGCCGTAGATGAGGTAGATGGTCATGGCAGAGAAGATGTAGCTGACGGAGTATTGGATGAAAATCATTACTGCACCCAGGAGGAACAGGATGACCTGACCGACCAGACCTTTACTGCTGCCGGTCAGAAAACCTGCCCCGACCATCAGGGGGATGAAGATAACCGATACGATGAACCCAGCAAAGAGGGCCAGAATGGATGGCTTGATCAGGTCCCTATCCTTGAGGGCCATTTGCCAGGCTTGCTTAAGAAACGACCAACCGCGAGAAAAACTTTGCACGAGACACCTCCAAATGTTGTTCTATGAGTAACTTATTAATTGAGCGGCATTATACTTTATATGCCAGCATGACTCCATCCCGCACCGGTACCAGTGAAGTGATCCATTCCGGGCTGTGAGTGAGCATCTCCGTCAGTTTGCGGATG
>CAISEG010000179.1 GCA_903884265.1 uncultured Anaerolineales bacterium
ACGCATTCTCCTGGCTTCTTCCAACCCTGGCGACCTGGTAGCTGATTTCTTTTGCGGTTCAGGAACGTTTCCGCTCGCTGCCGCCCGTCATGACCGCCGTTTCCTGGCCGGGGATGTTTCTTGGCGCGCCATCCATACTACCCGCGCACGGTTAATCGAGACTTTACATACGCCATTTTCAATCTATCGTGAAGCCGGTACTGCAATACCATCTGCTGCTCAGACTTGCTCGATCGTTGTATCTAACCTGACTTTATCGTTAATCGATCCCCCGGCTCTTGACTACTGGGAAATTGATCCCGCATGGGATGAAAAGATCTTCCGCAGTGCTATCCAGACCCGGCGTACCAACCGTTCCGCCGAAATCGCCTTGGAAATAAAAATACCCGCTCCGCTGACGAATGTCTGCGTGCGGGCTGTCACCGTTGACGGTGCTTTAATTCAATCACACGTCCAGCCGGTATCCCACTCCCCTGATCGTTTTTAATAATTGCGGTTTATCCGGGTCGGCTTCAATAGCCTGCCTTAGCCAGGATATATGCACATCCAATGTGCGGGTGTCGTCAGTGTAATTCGTTTCCCACACTTTGGAAAAAAGTGCTTTGCGCTCCATCACTTCGCCGCGATGTTCGATCAATGCTTTCAGTAATTGCACCAAACGCGGAGTCAAACGGGCTTGTTTCCCTGAGCAGCGCACCATGCGCTTCTCGATATCCAGGCGGATTGGTCCGGCATGGATGCTATCCTTGCCATCCCCGGGGAGAAGATGGCGGATACGATTGACCAGTTTTTGGGCGGTGAAAGGAAGGGAAAGGATCGCATCTGCTTCCATCTTTTCCACTTCACGGTCCTCGTCGAGGATAAGCAGGATGGGCAGGCTTGCATACTTTTCTCGCAGCGACTGGCAAATGCGTTTCCCACTGGTGCGCAGTGTGGCTGCGTTGACCACGATCAGTTCCGGAGAAAAATCGTCTGCGAGACGCGCTAAAGCCTCGTTGCCGCTGGAAACCAGTTCAACAACGAAACCTTTCTTTCGCAGGGCTGGAGTGAAGTTGGGATGCTCTGCGTGCTTGCCCTCTATGAGCAAAAGTGTGGCGTCATTCATGATCGATTATTATTTAGACCGGTAGCGATTTCTTAACATTATACACCAATGTTAAAAAAACAAATCAGCCCTTGGTACCATTCTCTAAATTTTGATACGCGGGTATCAACGCCGCATTGGAACCTGATCACCGTAAGTACATTGTTGACTGAGCAGGAATAAACTACTGGTTATATCGCCCAAAAATGGGGGAAAACCACCCGTATAATAACATCCAGGATCATTCCTGACATGAACCAGGTTCCGAATGCACGGGTATTAATAAATGCTTGTGGAGCAAAGTAGAGCGGCCAGCCGCCCTGCCCATCGGGGAAGCCTTCTGGGCGTGTCTCAGGCTTGGGTTTCAGAAACTGCGGATACATTTTCAGGAAGGTGGGAATTGCCATAAAAACCACCAGGAGCACCGGCGTAAAATAACGGGTGGTTATCAGCACTACCACCAGCAAGTACGGCAGTGCCATCATCGCCAGGACGGTATAACGGGCGACCTTCTCCCCGATCAGCACTGGCAGGGTAAAGATCTTCTTGCTTTTGTCGATCAATAACTTGTCAATATGCTTGCCAAAGATGACCGTGGTCACACCTAGCACATACGGTAAGCTGGCCCAGACAACATTCCACGACCAGATGTGGGCCGGAGTCAGAACATAATACCCGCCGCCGACCATCAACGGACCCCAGACGATCAGCACGGCGATTTCACCCATGGCGATATATTTCAATGGCCAGGTGTAGAAAAGGACAAAGAAAGCGCCCAATGCAAGAAACAACCAGGTGTAACCGCCACCGATTATTACCAGGTAAATTCCACATGTCAGCGCCAACAGACCGGTAATGGCGAAGTAGGTCAGGTGCTGACGCTTGGTTACCAGGCCATCAGCCACCGGCTGAGGACCGTACAGCGTGCGATAGTAATTATCTTTATCCACGCCGCGGGTATAGTCGGTGTAGTCATTAAATATATTATTGGAGGCGTGCGCCAGGACCAACCCAAGGGTCAGGATGAACCATGTGAACAAATTTACATTAAATCCGTCATGCCAGGCAAAAAGTCCGGCAAGAATGGCTGAAAGAAAAGTCATTACGAGTACAGCGGCGCGGGTGCTGATGAGCCATTTTGATATGATATCCAATTTATCCCATTCTTCTTTTGAAACGTTTGGGATTACAGTTAATGCCTTCTTCCACATTACGAAATTCATTTCGTAGTCTCCTTGTCAGAATTCGGCACGATTATACCCGAATATGGTAAGATGAAACTTGTTTCTTCTGTTTGTGAGCTTTGTCACGCAAACGAATGACTTCTCCCACTGGTAGATAATAGCCTAAGAAAACATACTACATTTAGAATTCCACCCAGGCGCGAATTATTCTCAGCTGCCCGGGAATCATTTTACGAGGTGGAGCGATGCTATGAATGAAAATGTAATTGTAAGCGATCCGCCCTCCGCAGGCCCGCTAATGCACGAAGATCTTGAGCTGCTGCACGAAGTGGCCCTTCTTACACCTGGAGATTCGCACCTCGAGATGTGCATCCAGTGTGGCACCTGCGGCGGCTCCTGCCCATCCGGTTCCGCCATGGACCATACCCCACGCGCCATTTTTGCCATGCTGCGCGCTGGGATGCGTGAGGAGGTAATGAAGAGCAACACACCATGGATGTGTGTGTCCTGTTACTATTGCACCGTGCGTTGTCCTCAAGACATCCACATCACGGATGTCATGTATACGCTCAAGAATATGGCCTTGAAATCCAAAATGTTCCAGGATACCACCGCCTCCGATTTCTCCAAAACCTTTATCAGTTACGTGGAGAACTATGGGCGCAGTTTTGAAATCGGTCTGGCTGGGATTCATAACGTCACTCACCTGCGCCTGGCTGTCCGCCTGCCAAACATGGTGCCTATGGCACTCGGCATGCTGACGAAGAAAGGCATGTCGCCCCTGCCACCTAAACGCATCAAAGGCATGAACGATCTGAAGAAGATCTTGAAGCGTGCAAAAGAACTGGAGGCAGCATGAGCGAGTACCTGTTTTATCCCGGTTGCTCGATGGAGAGCAGCGCCAAGGCTTACTACCATTCAGTCATGTCTGTCTGTAACGCGTTGGATATCAAACTGAATGAAATTGAAGATTGGAACTGCTGCGGTGCCACCGAGTACCTCTCTCTGGACGTGACACCGGCTTATGCCTTGATTGCCCGCAACCTGGCTCTGGCTGAAAAGCAGGCAAACGGATCGAAGACAGTTGTGGCCCCCTGCTCTGCATGCTATCTAAATCTCTCGAAGGCAGATCACTACATGCACGAGAATAAAGCCTTCGGAGAAAAAATCAATACAGCCCTGGCCGCTGGCGGTTTACATTATGATCCCGGCGAGTTGATTGTCCGCCATCTTCTGGATGTAATCATCAATGAAGTTGGGATGGATAAGGTCAAAGAGAAAGTTATCAAACCGCTGACCGGTCTGCGCGTGGCGCCTTACATTGGCTGTATGTTGCCCAGGCCAGACTACAACAACCGTTACTCTGATTCGGAGCATCCCTTTGAATTGGATGATCTGCTCAAGGCCTTGGGGGCTGAAGTGATTGACTTCCCCCTGAAAACTGCTTGCTGCGGCGGTCACATGACCCAGATTGGTCCCGACACCGCTTTTGAACTCATCCGGCGGCTGATTTCCTCCGCAGATGATTATAAAGCGGATGTGATGGTGGCTCTTTGCCCAATGTGCCAGATGAACCTGGATGCCTTTCAGGGCCAGATGAATGGCTACTTCCATACCAATTATAAGATGCCAATCCTGTTCTTCACCCAACTGATGGGACTGGCATTCGGCGAAAAACCCGAGAATCTTGGCTTTGGCTCGGAATTTGTAAGTGCCCACGAAGCAATGAAACGTATCGGGGTCCAGACCCCGCTGCCGCAAGATTCTAAGCCTGCACCGAAGAAACCGGCCGGTCTCCCAATGCCCCCGTTGCGCGAGAGAGTCGGTCAGAAATCCACTACTGGTAACGAGGAGGCGTCTGAATGAGCGCCCAAGAGAATAAACCCAAAGAACGCGTTGGCGTGTATGTCTGTCATTGCGGTACGAATATTGCCGGAGTGGTTAATGTCGGCGAAGTCAGTAAATGGGCTAGCGATAACATGAAAGACGAGGGTGTGGTCATCTCTCGCGATTACAAGTTCATGTGCTCCAGCCTGGGCCAGGAACTGATCCAGAAAGATATCAAGGAGCAGAAGCTTACCCGCGTGGTCGTGGGAGCCTGCTCGCCACATCTGCATGAAAGGACATTCCGCAATGCCTGTAAAGGCGCCGGTCTTAACCCTTACCTGTGCGAACTGGTTTCCATCCGGGAACAAGACTCGTGGGTCCATACCGATAAGATTGCCGCCACGGAAAAGGCGAAGGCCATCATTTCTGGCGGCGTCGCACGCGTGATTCATCACGAAGCGCTCGAACCGCTGCACGTCCCGATCCATCCAGCCACGCTGATCGTTGGCGGGGGGATCGCGGGTATCCAGGCCGCCCTCGAAATTGCAGACGCTGGTTTCCCGGTCTATTTGGTTGAGCGTGAACCTTCCATCGGCGGGCACATGGCCCAGTTCGATAAAACTTTCCCCACCCTGGATTGCTCGGCCTGCATCCTTACGCCAAAAATGGTCGATGTGGGCAATCACAAGAACATTACCATGCTGACTTATTCAGAGGTCCAGAAAGTGGACGGGTATGTGGGCAATTTCGCCGTTACCATCAAGAAGCGCGCCCGCTATGTCAAGACTGAAGACTGCACCGGCTGTGGCATCTGCTGGGAAAAATGCCCGAAGAAAGTCATCGACGATAAATTTGAGGCTGGGATCGGCTATCGCAAAGCGGTCTACACCCCGTTCCCTCAAGCCGTGCCAAAGTACCCGGTCATTGACGATATCAACTGTACCTATTTCGTAAAGGGCACTTGCAAGGCTTGTGAGAAGTTCTGCCCGACCAACGCCATTGATTTTACCCAGAAAGACGAGATCATGACCGTCGAGGTGGGTAACATCATCCTGGCCACCGGCTGGGACTTGTTCGATGCCCGCCGGGTTCCGAACTATGGTTACGGGCGGCTGGCTAACGTCTTCACCAATATGGAGTTCGAACGCATGAGCAACTCCGCTGGCCCGACAGGTGGCAACATTGTCCTGCGGGATGGCAAGACCCCGCCCAAGAGCGTTGGGATCGTCCATTGCGTGGGTTCTCGCGATAAGAACTACAATAATTACTGCTCTGCCATCTGCTGTATGCAGAGCCTGAAATTCGCTCATCTCGTCCATGAGAAGACCGGTGCAACTGTGTACAATTTTTATATTGACATCCGCACACCGGCCAAAGGCTACGATGAGTTCTATCAGCGCATCAT
The DNA here is from genome assembly GCA_903884265.1 of uncultured Anaerolineales bacterium. Classification (GTDB taxonomy): domain Bacteria; phylum Chloroflexota; class Anaerolineae; order Anaerolineales; family Villigracilaceae; genus UBA877. The sequence goes on from CAISEG010000179.1 coordinate 5,501, forward strand.
CGAGGAAGGGACACTGTTCGTTCGCGGTAAGGTAGCTGAAGTTACCGACGCAGCCCGCAATCCCGGCGAAGAAGGCAAACTCATCATCCAGGTCGAGGATACCCTGGTCGGTAAGCAGCGCCGCATCCCGGTGGATATGGTCATCTTGTCCGCAGGGCTCGAGCCCCGCTCCGACTCGAAGGCGCTTGCCAAGACGTTCGGTATTTCCTGCTCGGCCGATGGCTGGTTCATTGAGCGCCATCCCAAGCTGGATCCCGTTGCGACCATGACTGAAGGCGTTTACATCGCTGGGTGCGTGCAAGGTCCGAAAGACATCCCAGCCAGCGTGGCACAGGGTGCAGCCGCCGCAGCCCGCATCCTCGGCAAGATCCAGCAAAAGGAGATCGCCCTGGAACCGGTTCGCGCCACGATCCACGAGGAACAATGCTCCGGTTGCCGCATCTGCAATACCATGTGCCCATTCAATGCCATCCTCTTCCACGAGGATAAAATGGTCAGCGAGGTCAACCCGGCTTTGTGCCAAGGTTGTGGTACTTGCGTAGCAGCCTGCCCGGCAGGCGCCATCACCGGTACTGGCTTCAGCAACGAGCAGATCCTGTCGCAAATCGATGGCCTGCTGCTCTTGACCCTTGACAAGAAGGAGACAGTTCCTTCGGGGAGCTGACAAATCTTGGCTATGCAGATCGTTCTAACCTTGGTTGTCTATCTGGCATTCGTTGGGATCGGGTACTTCCTCTCCAGGAAGATCAGCCCTCCCAAGAATTCAAATCAGTGGATACTCTGGATCATTGGAGTCATCCTGGCTGGAGGCATCTGTGTCAGCGGCCATGCCATCCACATCAACGATATCCTGGACTTGCATGTGAACGATATGTTGCAGGCATTGGGAATTGGCGTGTTGGTTGGCTTCCTGATTGCACGCGCTAGAAAGAACAATTAGAGGCAATGGATCTGCTGTTAGGAGAAAACTATGACTGAAGAAACCAAGCCCTTTGAACCTGTTATCATCGGCTTTACCTGTAACTGGTGCTCATATCGCGCCGCCGATATGGCCGGGATTGCCCGTATGAAATACGCGCCCAATGTGCGCCTGATCCGTCTTATGTGCTCTGGCCGCCTAGACCCGACCTTCGTCTTCAAAGCCATTGCCGGCGGAGCGGACGCGGTGCTCGTCTCGGGTTGTCATCCGGGTGATTGTCACTACTCCACCCAGAACTACAAAGCCATGCGTCGTTACCATTTGATGAAACGTGTCCTGACCCAAATGGGTGTTGAACCCGGACGTTTAAAACTGTTGTGGGCCAGCGCTGCTGAAGGTCAGATCTTTGCCAACGAGATTAACAAATTCGTTGAGGAAGTCCGGGCTCTTGGTCCGCTGAATTGGAACCAGGCCGGTGCCGAGATCCCGGTTGAAGGGGCGGTGGAGGAGGTGAAGGTATGAGCAAGCCAAAATTTGCCATGTACTGGGCCGCGTCCTGTGGCGGCTGTGAGATCGCCGTGCTGAACATTCATGAAAAGATCCTGGATGTGGACGCAGCTTTCGATGTGGTCTTCTGGCCTGTCGCCATGGACGCCAAATACAAAGATGTCGAGGCCATGCAAGACGGTGAGATCACCTTGTGCCTTTTCAACGGCGGAATGCGAAACGACGAGAACGAACATATCGCCAAGCTATTACGCAAGAAATCCAAGATCATGGTCTCCTTTGGCTCCTGCGCCTGCGAAGGCTGCATCCCTGGCCTGGCCAATTTTAGCTCAATTAAAGACATGGTTGATACCGCCTTCACAACCATCACCACCGACAACCCTGACAATATCCGCCCGCAGGCCAGCTATACCATGCCCGAAGGCATCATCACCATTCCAACCTTGAACCCGATGTTGAAAACGCTCGACCAAGTCGTAGATGTGGATTACTACATGCCCGGCTGCCCGCCCGAATCGCACCAGATTGCGGCAGTCGTGGACCTGGTGATCGCAGCCCTAAACGGAAAAGCGGAATTGCCCCCCAAGGGCTCCACCATCGGCGCTGGCGATTCCACCGTATGCGATGAATGCCCGCGCAAGCGCCACGAAAAAAGCATTAAGGCGTTTGGCCGCATTCAACTCATGCATGCTGACCCGGAACTTTGCTTGCTGGAACAGGGCATCCCCTGCAACGGACCTGCCACCCGCAGTGGCTGCAACGCCCGCTGCCCGATTGCCGGGGCGCAGTGCATTGGCTGCTACGGTCCCGCTGAAGGAGTGGTGGATTATGGCGCACGTCTGATTGCGGCCTTCGCTTCAGTCATCGATAGCGACAAACCTGAAGAAATTGACCATATTCTTGACGGTTTGGTAGACCCTGCCGGACAGTTTTATCGGTTCAACCTGGCTGGTTCTTTGTTGCGCTCCAGCAAGTCCGCGCAGAAAGGATAATTAAACATGCAAAGGATCACTATTGACCCCATCACCCGGCTGGAAGGCCATGGCAAGATCGAGATCTTCCTGAACGAGGAAGGCAATGTTGCCAACACTTATTTCCAGATTCCGGAATTGCGTGGTTTTGAGCGCTTCTGCGTTGGCCGCCCGGTCGAGGAAATGCCTCTGCTGACCAACCGTATCTGCGGCGTTTGCCCTGAGGCGCATCATATGGCTGCCGCAAAGGCCGTGGATGCTGTTTATCATGTCGAAGTTCCACCGACAGGTAAAAAACTACGCGAACTGCTTTACTCCGCTTTCTATTGCACAGACCACACCACCCACTTCTACGCTCTGGGAGGCCCGGACTTCATTATGGGGCCGGATGCTCCGGTTGCGGAACGCAACATTCTGGGTGTGATCCATAAGGTCGGTCTGGAAGTTGGCGGTAAGGTCATCCAGATGCGCAAGTTTGGCCACACAGTGGTCGAGATCATCGGTGGGCGCAAGATTCATCCTTGCACATCCATCCCTGGCGGCTTGACCAAGGGCATCACCGAAGAACAGCGCAAGGAAATCGAAACCATGGGCCGCTGGGCGATCGAATTCGCCCAGTTCAGCCTTAAAGCTTTCAATGATATCGTCCTGAGCAATAAAGCTTACCTGGATCTGATCGTTGGCGACATCTACACCCATAAGACCTATTACATGGGCATGGTGGATGAGAATAATAAAGTCAACTTTTACGACGGTAAAGTGCGCGTGGTCGGGCCGGATGGTAAGGAATATGTCAAGTACGAGCCGAAGGATTATGCCGAGCACATCGCCGAGCACGTTGAACCTTGGACGTATTTGAAATTCCCATATCTAAAGAATGTCGGCTGGAAGGGCTTTGTGGACGGACCCAATTCCGGCGTCTACATGGCCACTCCGCTCTCACGCCTAAACGCAGCCAACGGCATGGCGACTCCCCTGGCGCAGGCTGAATACGAGAAGTTTTTCAGCGCCTTGGGCGGCAAACCCGTCCATCAACGCCTGGCCATCCATTGGGCACGCCTCATCGAATTGCTCTATGCAGCCGAACGTTGGGTGGAACTTGCCACTGACCCAGAAATCACTTCACCTGATTTCCATGCCATCCCCACTGCCACTCCCACCGAGGGCGTGGGGATCGTCGAGGCTCCGCGAGGCACGCTCACCCATCACTACTGGACCGACGAACGCGGTGTGGTAACCAAGGTCAATCTGGTTGTTGGTACTACAAACAATTACGCACCCATTACCATGTCCATTAAAAAGGCTGCCGACAGCCTCATCAAGAAAGGCAACGTCAACGAGGGTCTGCTGAACATGGTTGAAATGGCATTCCGCGCTTATGATCCTTGCTTCGGCTGTGCCACTCACTCCCTGCCCGGCCAAATGCCGCTGGAAGTCACCATTCTTGACCCGGATGGCAACCCGATCAATGTCTTGAAACAGTACTGCGATTAAGCTGCAGATTGGAAGGTTGAGAGCCGCGAGGTCTTCAACCTTCCAACCTTTTTTCCTTCAAATATGAAAACCCTGATTATCGGCCTCGGTAATCCCATCTTGGGCGACGACGGCGTCGGCTGGCGTGTGGTTGAGGAAATTGCCCGTAAAACTGCTAACCAGCCCGAGGTTGAGGTGGATTGTGTCTCGCTGGGCGGATTGAGTCTGATGGAAAGGCTGACAGGCTACGAGCGCGTCATCCTGGTGGATTCCATTTTCACCGGGAAGAAACCTCTCGGGACCGTCAGCCGATTCTCTTTAAAGGATGTCCCTGACCTGACAGCCGGTCACTCCGCCTCAGCCCATGACACTTCCCTGCGCAATGCGTTGAATGTCGGTCGCAGTATGAATATCTCCCTGCCACGCGACGAGGATGTGCTTATTGTCGCCATCGAGACCGAAATTATCTACGACTTCTCCGAAACCCTGTCACCATCTATCGAAGCGGCATTACCGCAAGCAGTAATGGCTGTGCTACAATTGATCCAACCATAATAAGGAGAGAGAAATGATTTCCCCTGAACTATTAAGACGTTATCCCTTTTTTGGTCTGCTCGCTGATGACCAGCTCAAGGCAATTGCCATGGTTGCAGAAGAAAAGATATATCCAAAAGATACTCTTTTGGTAAAGGAAAATACACCCGCCAATAAACTTATCCTCCTCCTCGAAGGAGATGTAGATCTCATTTACAGTGGCGGTGGCGAAGGAGCCATATGCAATGCCCTGGTTGGCTCGATCGCTCCAGGTGAGATGTTGGGGATTTCGTCGCTCATCGAACCGTATACCTACATCTCATCAGCCCGGGCGACCATCCCGGTCAAGGTTGTGGAAATTGACGGGGCAGCAGTACGCGCCTTGATGCAGTTGGATAAAATACTGGGATACGCCCTAATGAGCAACACCGCAACTGCCGTCCTGGAGCGGCTGAAATATACCCAGGTTGAATTGGCTGCTGCCAGGGCCTGATATTTAAGCTATAGAATTAACTTCAACCACTAACTATTCACCGCGTCACTTGGCGCGGTGTTTATGTAGACTCAAAGCAACCAACCCAGGACGCAACCTGTGCAGGGATAAACCGTATATTAATTAACTTAACCGGTTCTCTCTTCTGGAGGCTGAAATGGACGAGACTATCACACCCCAACAAGGCCAAGATCATAGCAAAGCTGTGATTATTGCAACGACTATTGTCTTACTGACTTGCATCCTTTCCTGCGCCGCCGTGCTTATCATCCTGATCATGAGAACGGCATGATTCTGCCATAAACAAAAAGAGCCCCGAATTGCTTCGGGGTTCTTTTTGTTTATGTACTCTTCGGTCAACCTTCGCTGGTCATGATGAACAATGGCTTCATCTCGAAGCTTTCATACTTTGGGCGATAACGATCCGTGTTATAGAACTGTTCAACATTAACCACTTTCTTCGAACCTGTAACTACATCCAGCGGAACGTTATCGTAACGGCCGTTCTTGAGCACCACCAGCCGCCCGTGAATGCCTTTCAGGAGCAGGTCAAGCGCCAGGTTGCCAAAGGCCATCGGGGCAATTGAATCAACCGCGTCCGGATCGCCCCCGCGCACCATATAACCAAGATTCTGGTTGATGATATTGATCGTCACACCCTTATTGTATTGGGATGACCGTTTAAGAAGTTCCGCTGCAACCGTGTCGCCGATTCCGCCCAGTTTGGCATGCCCAAAGGCATCGGTGGCCCCGTCCTTGAAGACCATTTCGCCGCCTTCGTACTTGGCGCCTTCCGAGACGAGCACGATGGAGTATTTGCTTGGGTTGCGGTTTCGGTCTGCCACCATGAGTTCGGTCAGGCGATCCATGTTGAACTTCCACTCGGGGATCACACAGCGGTGGGCTGCGCCTGCCATCGTAGGCAGCATGGCTGTGAAACCAGCGTATCGGCCAAAGACCTCCAGCACCATCATGCGTTCATGCGAGCCGGCAATGGTGCGCAGGTTGTTGATCAGGGATATCGTGCGGGTGACGCAAGTGCTGAAGCCGATACAGTAGTCGGTTCCAGGCACATCATTATCCATTGTTTTCGGGATGGCCACAACCTTGAAGCCTTCCTTGTAGAGCCTGACGCCATAACTCAGCGTATCATCCCCGCCGATGGGGATGAGATAATCGATCCCCAAGAAATCCAGGTTCTTGAGGATCTCCGGGGTCAGGTCATTGCGTTCTTCATTGTATTTCTCTGCCAGATGGGCCGGGACATTTTCCCTCTTGACCCTGGCAGCATTCGTCCGGGAAGTATGCAGGAAGGTGCCGCCCGTCCGCCCGGCTTTGTTAACGACATCTTCGGTAAGGACCTGAAAATTGTCACTGTTATCGGCATCCTTCTCGCGGATAATATCCACCAACCCGCCCCAGCCTCGCTTCAGCCCGATCACCTGGTACCCTTCGCGTATTGCCCGGATGGTAACGGCGCGGATGGCCGGATTCAACCCCGGCACGTCACCGCCGCCCGTCAGGATCCCGATTACTCCTGGCTTCTTCTTGGTCATTTTCATCTCCTTTATAGAAAGAAATATAAGCGCGATTGGCGGCAATTATAACCCTTGCGAGTATAATTACCAAGAAAAGAGAACGCTATGCCCCTAGATAATGCCGGTCCATTTCTCACCGACCCCAATGGTCTGGAACACCTCCTGCCAGCGCAAACCGTTGTTCTTGGACGCGCCACGGAATGCGATATCGTCATCGCCAGTAAGAGCATTTCACGCGAGAACACCCGCATCCGCCGCGAGGGACGTCACTGGTTTGTGGAAGACTTGGGGTCCACCAATGGGACTTACCTGAACGGGGAACGCATTGTCACAGCGATGAACCTCCGTGACGGTGACAGCGTCAAAGTGGGTGACGTATCGTTCATCTTCCACGACCCTGATACTACCACGCGCGAAAATCCCGTCCCCGAGCTGGATGTGGACACTACTGCCGGGGTGGTGCGCGTTAACCGCAAAGCGGTCAGCCTGTCCCCCAAGGAATACCTTTTGTTGGCCTATCTCTACGAACGCCGTTGCCAGGTCTGCTCGAAAGATGACATTGGACATGCCGTCTGGCCTGAATATGAGGCTGGTGGCATATTTGATTATCAAATCGAAAACCTGGTCCGCCGTTTGCGGACACGCATTGAGCTCGATCCGGCCAGCCCGCAATTACTTTTCACCGTGCGCGGGCTTGGATACAAACTGATGACTGCCTAAATATTGAAAATACATACCTGGCTCAAAAAAATAAGAACCTGAACTATTGCATTACTTGTATCAACCCTATTCCACCGATTTGATAAACTCCTCATCGCAACCCGTTAGCCCGATATTAGCCAATTGATAGGTTGATTTCCTCTGCCTCAGGTATCATCTTCATCAGATGAAACTTATGGCAGCAAAACGCGCAAAGAAAAACAAAATGGCTCCCATCTATCTGGAAGGTCAAAACCTCGGTAAATACCGTATTCTCGAGCCGTTGGGACGTGGCGGGATGGCTCAGGTCTATAAAGCCTACCATCCGCAGCTAGACCGTTATGTGGCGATTAAAATCCTGCGCTCCGACTTGGTAGAAGAGGTGGAGTTCCTGGCCCGTTTCCGCCGGGAAGCGCGCGCAGTGGCTGCTTTACGGAACCCCCATATTGTCCAAATCTATGACTTCGACGTGCAAGACGACCTGTATTACATGGTCATGGAACTGCTTGAAGGCGATACTCTCAAGGCTTATTTGAATGCCATCCGGGTACGCAGCGAACGCCTGCCGGTGGGAGAAACAGTGCGCATCTTTAGCGATGTTCTGGATGGACTGTCCTACGCCCACGGTGAAGGAATTATCCACCGGGACTTGAAACCTGCCAATATCATGCTGACCAGGCACGGCCGGGCTGTGCTGACCGATTTTGGAATCGCCCAGATCGTCGGTGGGACACAGTACACCGTCTCGGGCGCGCTGATGGGCACCCTGAGTTATATGGCTCCCGAACAAGGTCTGGATGGGCACTGCGACGCACGGAGCGATATTTACTCAATGGGAATTGCTTATTACGAGGCTCTAACCGGCACCGTTCCCTTCGATGCTGATACGCCGCTTGCAATTTTAATGAAGCATATTAACGATCCCTTACCGATGCCGCGCAATATTGACCCAGGCATTCCGGAACCGTTCGAGCGCGTGGCCCTCAAGGCTCTGGCGAAACGACCGGATGATCGCTTCCAGAGTGCGGCAGCCATGGCCGAAGCGCTGACGAGTGCCGCTCAGGAAGCCGGGATCCTGATCCCTGAGACGATCACGCTCCCGCAGACAAGCTCCAGTTCATCAACCCGGCCTGCCGCGGTGGCTGTGTTCTCCGGCCTGGCCCGGCAGCAGATCCCTGATACTGGTTTTGCTTCCGGTGATACCAATACTACCACTGGCAGAAATTACACTCAAACTAAGACCAAAACCGGCGAACTTATCGACAAGGCCAAAACCATTTTGACCCCTCCTTCCGGCTTGACTGAGGTGCGTCCGAAAAATGTGCGCGGCGCAGTGCTCTCTTCAGTGACAGGGATCGTGATCGCTAACATGCTCATGCTCTGGGTGGGCGGGATCTTTGGTTGGAAGGTCTTTGGGCGCATTTGGCCCATGGAATTAGTAGTAGTCGGGGTTTTACTGGCATCTCTGATGGTATCCCTTCCCAGCCCCTGGTTGCTGATTCCCGGGGGAATTGTGCTTGGAAACGGGTTCTTGTTTTCGTATTTCGCCCTGACCGGAAAGTGGCAGCACTGGACTTTTCTCTGGCCTTTGGAACCGCTTCTGGTTGCCGGTTGTATCATTGCCCCTTTCCTGCTCAAACGTCGTGGGCCAGGCGGTCTTTGGTTGACGCGCCGGAGCGGTAACATATTGCTTATTCTGTCCGGGATCGTCTTCGTAATATCACTTTTAGTCGGGATTCTCTCCAGGTAATACGCGTTTGTTTCATCAGGCTTCATATTTCATTCACTGGAAGCATATATCGCCAGTTTTGTTCAACGCGGCCCATTTACAATAGAACCTTAAGGAGGTTCAAATGCAAAAAAAGACTTCTCTTCTCTTCGGTGTGACCCTGATCTTGCTGGGTATGCTGGCACTGGCCGGCAACTTGCTCATCCGGGTTGTCGGGAATGGACTCATGCTTGGCTTTCGCGCCTGGCCAATCTTCGTGGTAGGTGCCGGGCTGTTGTTTTGCCTGCCCCCCTTCATTTTCTCTAAGGTGCGGGGCTTGAGCGGTTTGTTCATTCCCGGCATCCCGACCCTCACCACGGGGGTCCTGCTCTTCATCGCAAGTATCACCGGCACCTGGCACATCTGGGCATTCCTGTGGCCGCTGGAGGTGATCAGCGTGGGGCTTGGCTTTGTCTTGATGGCCATTTTCTTGAACGTTCCCTGGCTGATGATTCCGGCGTCCATCATTGGTCTTACCGGTCTTGTGCTGCAATTCTGCTCCGCCACCGGGTGGTGGAGTTCCTGGGCTGTATTATGGACGGTGGAGCCCTTCGCGGTAGGTTTGCCATTGCTTCTCATTGGCATGTCCAAAAGGATCGAAGGGGTGAAAGTAGCCGGGATCATCTTGTGCGGTTTCGCTGGGCTGGCCTTCGCGGCCATGTCCACCCTCCTGGTTACATCGCTGTGGATCACGCGCCTGATCGGTCCGGTTATTGTCCTTGCATTGGGCATCCTGCTGGTCGTCTCGGCTTTGCGGAAGCACCCGGCTCAGCCCCAGAGCAATTAAACCGATCCCCCAATAAGAATCAAATTGCGGACGAGAACTTCGTCCGCAATTTGATTCAATCCGCGATTGCTAGCCCCCTGGACCTGCGCTGTGCCAGAAAACCTTCCACTCCGAATAGGATCAACGCCACCCAGACAACTCCAAAACCGATGAGACGGTGATGGTCGAATGGCTCTTTAAAGATCAGCACACCCAGCAGGAATTGCATGGTCGGGTTGACGTATTGGAGGACGCCGATCGTGGTCAAAGAGATCCGTGGCGCCGCTAGGGCGAACATCATCAAGGGGACCACCGTTACCAATCCCGCACCAACCAGCATCACATCCGAGAGCGTCGTCGAATGCAGGAAAGCACCCGTCCCGGTGAATTGGGAAAAAACCAAAAAAAACAGCGCTGGTAGGAACAGGATGCCGGTTTCCAAAGTCAGGCCAGGCAGAGCCCCCAGTGGCGCGGTCTTCTTAACCAGTCCGTAGAAGCCAAAAGAGACCGCCAGCGTGAGAGCCACCCAGGGTAATGCACCGTAAGCAAAGGTCAGGTAGAGTACTCCCGCTGCTGCCAGGCCAATGGGCAGCCACTGGAGCGGGCGTAAGCGCTCACGCAGGAAAATCACCCCGAGCAGCACACTCAAGAGGGGGTTAATGAAATAACCTAGGCTGGTTTCAACGATGAACCCCGCCCCCACCGCCCACACATAGGTCAGCCAATTGATCGCTATGAGGATCCCCGCAACCGCGTAGATGAGCACAACGCGCCAGTTCAGCGCGGCCTTGAGAGCTTTTCCCTGCCGGGAAACTATAACGATACCAAACAGTAAAAGAAAAGACCAGAAAATACGGTGGCCCAAAAGCTGCAAGGCCGGGACACTCGCCAAAAGTTTCCAGTAGATTGGGAATAACCCCCAGAAAATGTACGCCCCGAGGGCGTACCAGATACCTTTATTCATGCCCACAGCCTCCTTTGCAAGCGGCAAGTATACACCTGCTTTTGGGTAGCGCGGGCAAAATAAGAACCTTGCAATCGTTTTCTTGAAAACTTATACTTCCCTTCACTTTCATCGCAACGGGGAGTTTGGGTTTCGTCTTTTGGTTTTCTACATCCCTAAGGCGTTATACCTCACCTTCTTCACCGAGCGATAACCGGAGAACCCACAACCTTGCTAATTGTCTCAAGTTCGGCTATAATTATGATAATTTAGAGAAAGAAGGTCATAATGAAAAGTGAAGAGCGATATCATGAAGAGCTTATCGAGGGGATTTCAAAACAGATGAAGGGTATTCTTGATTCATCGGAACAAGCGATATATATCTATTTAGATGATATCCACAAGGTTTGTAATGGGAAATTTGCCTCCCTGTTGGGATACCCCTCGCCTGAGGAATGGGCCAAAGTGGTAGGTTCATTTCCCGAGCTATTCGTTGAGCGGAGCAGCCAGGAAACCCTGGTAACGGCTTACCAACAGGCAATGGAGAGAATGATACCTGCGAATATCAAGGTAACATGGAAAAAGAAATCCGGAGGTAATATTTCTACATCTGTTGTTATGGTCCCGATTACCTACGACAACCATCTTTTCGCCTTGCATTTCATTTCATGAAAGACACAAACGTCCCCAGCTCTGTTTTGCTGGGGACGTTTTATAACGACTGTTGTCAGATCATTCAGGGAAAGCCTGGTAGCCGCCCTTTTCCACCGCAGCAAGGAGCTGCTCTCAATGAATTTTTGATTTTCTCAGCCGCAGGCTGTTGGAGACAACAAACACGCTGCTGAAAGCCATCGCCAGGGCGGCCAGCATCGGCTGGAGATAGCCTAACGCCGCCGCTGGGATGAGGATGATGTTGTAGAAGAATGCCCAGAACAGGTTCTGTTTGATGGTTCGGAGTGTGCTGCGCGAGAGGGCTACTGCCCTCACCACACCACGCAGGTCGCCACTGATGAGCGTCACGTGGGCAGCAGCCATGGCCACATCCGTACCGGTACCGATCGCAAGTCCAACGTCTGCTTGCGCCAGTGCTGGGGCATCGTTGACACCGTCACCAACCATCGCCACGACTGTGCCAGATTCCTGCAGCTTTTTTACCTCAGCTGATTTGCCATCCGGCAGCACTTCAGCCAGCACAGTGTCAATTCCCACCTGATTTGCGATCGCTTCGGCTGTTTTTTTGTTATCACCGGTGATCATCGCCACCTTCAATCCCATGCGATGCAGATCGGCAATTGCCTCGACTGAGCCATCTTTGACTGTATCAGCCACGGCAATGATCCCGCGTACCTGTCCATCCACTGCTACCAGCATGGCAGTCTTGGCTCCCGATTGCAGACGTTCCACTTCAGGAGCGAGTCCGTTCAGGGGGAGGCTGAGCGCATCCATCATTCGTAAGTTGCCCACAACGACTGCATGTCCGTCCACTTCGGCTGTCACGCCGTGACCTGCTTCTGCCTTGAAACCAGCCAATTCACTTAAGATCAAACCGCGCCTCGTCGCTTCAGCCCAGATGGCCTCGCCAAGCGGATGTTCAGAACCTTTTTCCACAGATGCCGCCAGTCGCAGCAAATCGTCTTTCGTCCATCCCCCGTCGTCTGTCGTCACGATATCCGTGACCGCAGGTTCGCCTTTTGTGATGGTACCGGTCTTATCCAGCACTACCACTGTCACACGTCCAGCCCGCTCGAGGGCTTCGCTGTTGCGAAAGAGCACTCCAAGTTCAGCACCTCTTCCTGTCCCAACCATGACCGCAGTCGGCGTGGCAAGGCCCATCGCGCAGGGGCAGGCGATCACCAGCACCGCTACCATGTTGATCAGCGCCCGTGTGAACTGGGCTACATTCGGATTGACAGGAGCCACAAAATACCAGAGCAAGAATGTCAGCGCTGCCAGACCGATCACCATCGGGACAAACCACGCCGAGACCTGGTCAGCCAGTTTTTGGATGGGCGCTTTACTGCCTTGGGCTTCCTCAACCAGACGGACGATTTGGGCTAGCGCGGTCGCTTTGCCAACTTTGGTGGCCTCAAATTTGAGCAAACCCAGTTTATTCATCGTCGCCCCGATCAGCGGGTCGCCAGGTCCTTTTTCAACAGGCAGCGATTCACCCGTCAACATCGACTCGTCTATGGCCGAACGGCCTTCAATAACCACGCCATCCACCGGGATTTTCTCGCCCGGGCGGACAAACACCAGATCTCCCACTTTGACGTCATCGATGGGGATCTCAGCCTCGACGCCATCCCGAATAATGCGGGCGGTCTTGGCGCGCAACCCCATCAACTTTTTGATGGCATCCGAGGTGCGTCCTTTCGCCCGCGCTTCCAGGAACTTGCCCAGCCGGATGAGAGTGATGATGACCGCCGCGGTCTCGAAATAGACGTGCCCCGATAGCAGTCCCAGCATCACAACGATGGAATAGACATACGCCACCGACGAGCCCATCGCAATCAGCACATCCATATTGGCAGAGCCATTGCGCAACGCTTTGTATGCGCCAATGTAATATTGCCAGCCCACGTAAAACTGAACTGGTGTCGCCAGGGCGAACATTAAGACCTTCGGCCAAACCTGCTCCATCCACATTACTGGTAGGATGCGGAAATCCATTCCCATTGAGAATAGGAACAGCGGTATTGTAAAGATCAGACCGGTTACGAGGAGCCGTTTTTGCTGAAGAATCTCGTCTTCGCGCGCTTTGGCTTCAGCATCCTCGGTTTCGCCGCCCATCTCCACCGCTTCAAAACCGGAGCGGGCAACCGCTGCCCTGATCTCGGCTTGGCTCACCACCGTCGGGATATACTTTACCCGCGCCCGTTCGGTGGTAAGGCAGACCGATATTTCGAGCACACCTTCAAGCTTGGCAAGGGCTTTTTCCAGGCGCCGCGCATCGTTATCGTCCGCCAGGCGCTTTATGGCCAGGTCCGCTTCACCGGTTGCCACGCCGTAACCTGCGCGCGCAATCCGGGCCAGTATGTCCGGTAATCCCGCCGCTGACAGGTCGTACGTCACTGTAGCCCGCTCAGATGCCAGGTTGACTACCGCTGTCTGCACGCCTTCCTGTTTCTTCAGGCTGCGTTCGACCGTCGCAACACAGTTGGCGCAGGTCATACCGGTAATGGGAAGAGTCACTTGCTTTGTTTCAGGCATTTTTCACCAATAATCAATAAGTGCTATGGGGCACGGTGGTCTGTGCCCCGAAGTTGCGGTTTTTTCAGACTGCGACCGGGTAATTGATCTCTGCTAGTAGGGCCTTGATCTTCACCTCGTCCGCAGGTGCATCAAAGACGATCTCGACCTGTTTGCTGTTAGCATCCGCTTTAACCGACTTGACGCCGGCCAGGTCAGCGACCTCGGTCTGGATCGTGTGCACGCAGTGCATGCAGTTAATGGCAGGGACTTTATAAGTAACTGTATTCATGGTTTTCTCCTTTAGGATTTATGGGGTAACGCTACACTTTCGTAGCGGTCTCAAACACGTCCGTGATCTCTTTCAACACGCGCTCCCGCTCCGCAGGGTCCTCTCCACGGATGGCAGTCGTCACGCACGAACCTAGATGGTTCTCCAGGATGCCCGCGCTGACTTTGTTCAGCGCCGCCTGTACCGCCTGGATCTGCCGGATCACATCAATGCAATAAGCATCTTCTTCCATCATACGGATCACCCCGCGCAGATGGCCATCGATCGTTTTCAGCCGGAGCATTGTTTCTTCATTCTTCATCTTTCTCTCCTCCCCCCCCCGGTGGGGGTGGGGTAATAAAACTAAATATACACCAAAACGCTCCTTGTTGTCAAGTTAAAATGAGTTTTAACTGGGGATCAGATCCCTCGGCATCGTAAGTGTATTGAGGGTGGTACAGCCTGCACTTGAATGATAAGATTGGCGAACCTTGTTGCAGCCCATCGTGTTAAATATATTAACCTATTGCGGAGGAACAAATGTCTCGTATTGCCATTATTACCGATACCGATTCCAGTTTACCTTTTGACCTTTCCAGAAAATATGGCATTATCCAGGTGCCCATCATCATCCAGTTCGGCCACGATTCTTACCGTGATGCTTATGAGATCGACAACGATACCGTTTTTACACGTATAGATCGGGAAGGGAAACTGCCCACCACGGCGGCCCCTTCCCCGGGAGAATTCGTTGAGGCTTTTAAGAAGGCCTTCGATTCCGGCGCAGACTCGTTGCTGTGCTTCAATATCAGCACCGCCATGAGCGCCACATATGCCTCCGCCCGCCAGGCCGCTGAAATGCTCCCCGGCAAGCGGATCGAAGTGGTGGACACCTGTAGCCTCTCCATGGGACAGGGTTACATGGTCCTGGCAGCTGCCGAAGCGGTTGCAAAGGGTGCCTCCATTGAGGAAGCAATAAAAGTTGCAGAGGACGTGCGCAGTCGCACATATGTCTTCGGAGCGCTCGCCTCGTTGAAATACATCGCCATGAGTGGCCGCGTCAGCGCCCTTGCGGCCGGCATGGCCGGACTTTTGGATA
>CAISEG010000180.1 GCA_903884265.1 uncultured Anaerolineales bacterium
CCAGGATAGCGTCAGGGTTCTTCGCTTCGCGCCTTGCGTTTGATAACGGAGATAGGTTTTTTCATTGCAGGATTTTTACTCCTGCTGCTGGAATGGAGAGATAGATCTTCTCCCCCAGAAGGGGTGCCTTGGGAAGATAAAAATCCAAACCATTATCCAGCGTGACTTTGAAGCCATCCTGGCGGAAAACAACATCGACTACGACTCCGCTCACTTTCCCACCTGCAGATTGCTGGACTCCGCGCCTGCTGACCAACAAATTGATCTGTTCACCCACCGAATGCACGTGCACGTCCCGTCCCGGAAGAGATTCGGGATGATGTGCTGAAACCGGGACTACCTCGCAATTCAATTCAAACAATCCAGCGGACGTCTCAACCTGAAACGGGTTTTTGTTTAACCTGACAATACCTGCGACCACGTTCCCCGCATCCAGGAACTGTGCCGCCCAGACCGACCCCGGATCACTCCAGACCTGTTCCGGCGTCCCACTGCGGACAATTCCGCCCTCATGGAGTAGGAGTACCCTGTCAGCCAGTGTAAAGGCTTCGTCTTGATCGTGGGTGACGTAAATTGCCGGGACGCCGCTCTTGTGCAGGATGTGGCGCAATTCATCCATCAACTGATCCCGCAGGCCGCGATCGAGGGCGCCCAGGGGTTCGTCGAACATCATCAACCGTGGACTGGGAGCCAGGGCGCGCGCCAAAGCTACGCGTTGTTGCTCGCCACCCGAGAGCTCGGTTACGCGGCGATCCCCAAAGCCGGATAGATTGACCATTTCCAAGATATTGGCTACGCGCAGAAAAATTTCATCGACAGTCAAGTTTTGCATCTTTAAGCCAAAAGCCACATTCTCCGTCACATTCAGGTGAGGGAAGAGAGCGTAGTCCTGAAAGACAAGCCCGAAACCTCGCTGGTGAACTGGGACGGAGGCCAGGTCCTCCCCGTCCCAGAGAACCTGTCCCTGCTCGGGTGTTTCCAGCCCGGCAATCATACGCAGCAACGTGGACTTACCGCTGCCCGAAGCGCCAAGTAAACACACTGTCTCGCCCACGGCGACGGTGAAGGAAATGCCGTTCAGAAGCGGCTGACCATTGTAAGATTTGTAGAGTTCGTGCAGTTCCAACATGATTTCCTTTGCGGGGATAGATCTACGAGATGTTGCCCGGGTGGACACACATGGCCACTTCTATAATCAAAATTCGCCTGCGCCGGGGAGACGCAGTTTATCGATGAGCAATATTCCCGCGCCGCAGATGATCATCAGGATGGTTGCCATCGCCATCGCCTGGCCATAGTTCATCCCGCCGGGCTGGGACAGGAAGCGGGCGATCGCGATCGGTAAGGTCGGGTACTCCGGACGGATAACCAGTGAGGAGGCTCCAAATTCGCCCAGCGAGATGGTGAAGGCAAAGACTGCCGCTGATAGGGTTGCGCGCGCCACCATGGGCCAATCCACAGTAAACCAGACCCGGCGCGGGGAGGCTCCGAGAGAGGCTGCCGCCTGCCGCAACCGGTCCGGGATGGAGGCCAGGGCAGGCTGCAAACTGCGGATAACGAACGGCAGGGCGATCAGCGTGTGTGCCAACGGGACAAGCAGCGGCGAAGTAACCAGCGCCAGCGGAGGCCTATTGAAAGTGACGATAAATCCCAGCCCCAGCGTTACGGCAGAAGCGCCAAGAGGCAGCATCAGGAACGGATCCAGCACCCTCTCGATGTGCCTGGGGCGTACCAGCGCCGAAGCGACCGGAAAACCCAGGATCAGGGATAATATTACGGTCAAGGCTGCATAGCCGAGGGAATTACCAATCGCCTGGAATGGAGGTACATAGAAAATCGAGTCACTCCGATTGATAAAGAGTTCGGTATAGTAATCACAAGTAATACCGTAGCGAACTTGGCCGCGCTGACCGAGGTCAGCTTCGAGGCGGGTCAAGGAACGCAGTGGCAGGGAAACCAGCGGTAGGATGAACAATGCCATTAACAGCAAGATCATACCTTCGAGAAAGAGTTTTTGGCGAAACGAGTTGGCTGGCTGCAGATTGGCCCCGGCGCTACGCGATGCGCTTGTCACACTATTTCGCCTCACAATCCGGCTATACAAGATGGAAAACGCCAGCGTGCAGATCAACTGGATAAGCGAGAGCAATCCCGCCAACGGCAGGTTAAACATCTGCGTGGCCTGCTTGTAAATCTCCACTTCCAGTGTGGAAAAACCAGGGCTACCCAGAAGCAGAATGACGCCAAACGAGGTGAAGTCGAAAATGAAAACGAGTACTGACGCTGCCAGTATTGACGGACGTAATAGCGGTAATGTGACGCGGCTAAGGACCCGAAAGGGTTGTGCTCCTAGAGTGCGGGCGGCCTGCTCAAGGCGCGGATCGAGCTGCGAGAGAGCATTCCCGACCAGGCGGATGACAATGGTCGTATTATAAAAAACATGGGCGAGAAGGATCACACCGAGCGTTCCGACAATTGAAATCGGCGCAGCTTGAAGGTGAAGCAGTTCCATCAAGCCAAGGTTGACCCAGCCGCGTGGACCGAGCAGAGCATTGAACCCAGCCGCAACCACCACCGTTGGCAGCATGAAGGGGATGGCTGTCAGAGCACGCAGGAGGAACTTCCCGCGGAAGGTATAACGAGCAAACACGAAGGCTGCGGGCAGTCCAAGGGCAAGGGTCAGAATGGCTGACAGAGCAGCCTGGTAAAAAGTAAAAAGCAAGGAGTGGAAAGCAAGACGAAGGGAGCCGAGGTCGAGAGTTTTAAATGCAGCGGGATTCAGACCCAGCCAGAGAATACGGGTAAGGGGGTAGAAAAAGAATAAGCCCAGAAAAACAGAGACACCCAGCCATGGCAGTACAGATTTTAACC
>CAISEG010000181.1 GCA_903884265.1 uncultured Anaerolineales bacterium
GGGAAAACTTTTATTCATTATGGCTTGGGAAACCTGTTTTTTGACCAGATGTCCCACCGCAAGGGTGACATCTTGATCTACGATACCCGCAATGTTTTTGTGGACCGGCACGTAATATACAATGGCCGTTATATCAGCACGGAATTGTTATCTTATATTATCGAAGATTATGCCCGCCCGCGCCTGATGACAGCGCCGGAGCGCTTGGAGTTTCTACGCAATATTTTCAGCGCAGGTGGCTGGTAATGATCGACAATGCAGAGGTTTATATGAAGATCTTTGATATCTCTCTCCCGGTTTCTCCCAAATTACCTGTCTGGCCCGGTGACCCTCCGGTGGAACTGGAATTGGTCTCCTCGATGGATGCGGGCGCTCACGACAATATCTCCCGCCTGGCATGCAGCGTTCACACCGGCACGCATGTGGATGCCCCTCATCATTTCCTGAATGACCACCGTTCGGTGGATGCATTGTCTCTGGATGTTCTGACTGGGCCGGCACTGGTGATCCAGATTCCGGAATCTGTGGACTTGGTCACTGCTGTTATTTTGGAGAATGCCGCCATTCCTTCGGGAACCTCGCGCCTGCTGCTCAAGACCCGTAATTCCCAGCTCTGGGAACGCGGCGAAAAAGAATTTATCAAGGATTTCGTGGGGGTTTCTTTGGACGGGGCTGAGTGGTTGGTTCAGGCTGGTGTGAAACTGGTTGGCATTGACTATTTGTCAATTGCACCGTACAAGCAGAGCATCCCGACGCACACGGCCTTGCTCAAGCCGGGAATTGTCATTCTGGAGGGGCTGGATTTGAGCGCAGTCTCGCCGGGGAGTTACGATCTATATTGCCTTCCGTTGAAACTGGTCGGGTCAGATGGCGCTCCAGCCCGGGCGATTTTAATCGGATAAAAAAACTCCTGCAGGATTGCCCTGCAGGAGTTTGAATTTCTAGTATCTGCGTTGGCCGCCGCCAGTGCCGGGTCCGCGGCGACTCTTTCCACCGCCGCCAGGTCCGCTACGGCCATACCCACCGCCGGGACCGCCGCGTTTATCACCATATCCGCCTCCGCCACCACCGCCGAAGCTGCGTTCTTCCTTCGGTCGAGCCAGGTTAACCTTCAGCGGGCGATTCGCCATGGTGTAGCTGTTGAACATCTGGATGGCCTTTTCGGCCTCACTCTGATTGCTCATTTCTATGAACGCGAAGCCCTTGGATTGGCCCGTGTCACGATCTTTGATCAGAGCCACCGAAGCAACCGTCCCGGCCTGGGCGAAAAGTTCGCGCAGATCTTCTTCTTTGGTGTCGTAGGACAGGTTGCCTACATAGATTTTCGTTTCCATCCTTATCTCGTCTCCTTATAAGTTGGGCAGTGGGCTATGAAAAAGCCGCCAGCCTTGTACAGGTCTGGCGGTCAATCCACACACAAATCCTACTGCAAGTGTGCCCATTCTAACACAAAAGCATCTTACTGGCGGCAGGTTCAACAGGTTCTTCGGGATTTGGCCTGCTGATGTGGGGGAAAAAGAGGGGCTTGGGGTTTTTATGGAGCAACGACAGTGATTGTCGCTTCCATTGCACTGGGATTGGTACTTGACCCATAGGAGGCCAGAACTATCACCGCGATCAAAAATAAAAATGACTTGGTGTTCATGAGTACTCTCCCTTTAGTTTGTGTAGGATATTGATCTTTCACAAACTATTATTAATTAGATGGATTATTTCTAAATTAGTTTGCTGGGAGAGTATAGCCCCCATCTACAACGATGACCTGCCCACGGATCATGTTTGCCGCGGGTGTGCACAGGAAGGCCACTACTTCTGCCACTTCCTCCGGCGTGACCAGGCGGCCTGCGGGTGTGCTCGCGATGGCCTTCAGGATGACGCCTTTATCTGCCAGCGCCTCGAAGTGCTTCAGGGCCTCTGTCTCCACAATACCGGGTGAGACAGCGTTGACGATAATGTTCTTCGCTGAAAGCTCCACAGCTAGGTAGCGGGTGAGACTCTCGATCGCGGCTTTACTGGCTCCAACGACAACGTAATCTGGTAAGACGCGGCTCGATCCGGGGCTGGAGATGCTCACAATTCTCCCGCCGCCGCGCTTTTCCATCAACGGAACTGCACGTTGGGCTGCGAACAAAAGCGACCGGGCGTTGATGTTCATCGTCCAATCCCAGCCTTTAGGTTTTTGCTCGAGCACCGGTCTGTTATACCCCGAGGCAGCATTATGGATGAAGATGTCAAGTCCGCCAAAGGTCTGCTCGGTTTCATCGAAAAGGCGCTTCACGTCCTCCAGATCGCCTACGTCTGCTTTAACCAGCAACACGCGGCGGCCAAGCGCCTCGATCTCATGGGCGGTTTCTTCGGCCGGAGTGCGGTTGCGGAAGAAATTGATCACCACATCCGCGCCGTTGCGGGCAAAGTGCAAGGCGATCGCGCGCCCGATTCCCCGTCCCGAACCGGTGACCAGGGTGACTTTATTCTCGAAAAGCAAAGTTTCGGCCATTATTTCTCCTTCAGCGCGCTGGCAGGAACGAGTATAACATGCCAGTGAATCCGGAACTTCCTCGGAACATCTGTGGCATTGTAATAAGAGGCTGTTGGCTGGGCTTTTCCATCCCAGTATTGATGTAATCCATCCCCAAGGATGGGATAAAACCATTCCCCAGTGTCCCCGTCCGGGTTGGTCTGGGATGCTAAACTGGGCTCGGAATTGCATTTCCTTGTACTCAAGTATAATAAAATACGACCCTGGTCCTTGCGATGAAAAAGTTCTTAGATGATAAAACTGCGATCCTGATCCTCAGCGGGTTATCTGTACTGGTCATCATCTACTTGATTGCCAGCCTGAGTGGTCTTGAATTAAAACCAGCCAAACCCTTTGCTTATCTTCAAGACACTCCGGTAATCTCGCCCGGGGGCCTGCCCTCCTGGAATGGTCTTTTTTATACGATTGGTTTCTTTGCAGTTGTACTGATAATATTGTTCTTTCTCCTGCCTCGGGAACAGAGAAAGAAATTCTTGCAGGCGTTGGCGTGGTTTGTTTTGGCTGGGCTTGTTATTTTCCTGATTCTCTCGAAGCTCAGCCTGGGGAGAGCAGTGGAACAACCCCAGGAGGATCCCGGGAAAGCCCTTGTCTCCCCCATACCAGGCCCGACGGATACGCCCATGCCGGTTATCCCACCGTCAGTTTTCACCCCGCCGCTAGTCTCTTCATGGACTTCATATCTCGTCGCGCTGGGTTTATTACTTGTTATTTCGGGAGTTTGGGTGTGGTTTATCTGGCGTAAAAGGAAAAAAAGCGTTCCCTATGAAGCGCTTGCAGAAATTGCGCAGGCAGCTCTCGAAGATATCAATGCCGGGAAGGATTGGGGTGATATTGTCTTGAATTCCTATTACCGCATGAATAAAACGGTTGCCGATTGGCGCGGCATCCAGCGTCGGGCAGGCATGACTCCGGCGGAATTTGCTGATTATCTAGTTTCAGCCCACCTGCCGGGTGAAGCAGTCTATCGCCTGACGTCGCTCTTTGAGCGGGTGCGTTATGGAGATAAGAAATCCACGCACAAAGACATCCAGGATGCCGTGGGGAACCTCACCGCTATCCTGGATTATTGCCGGGGTGAAAAATGAAGACCAGGGATATTATTTTCCTTGCGGTGGCATTGCTTGTGGTTGCCCTGCTGGCATTCCTGTTGCGCGGAGTAGTGCAGGACGCGATAATAATCCCGCTGGCGAGATTCTTCTGGTTGGTGAAGGGGTATTATGGGGCTTTTCCGCAGGCCGCATACTGGGTGCTTGCTCTGGCAATCGCTGCTCTGATAACGCTTCTTGGTTTTCGCCTTCCAGATCGGGAGAGGCGGGAAAAACAGGATCAATCCAGGCCGTTGCCGGGGTCGGTTCAGGAGATGGCTTTTTGGATTCAGCGGAGCAAGGGTGGAATTTTCCCGAAGTGGCATGTCGCCCACCTCCTGGCGGAACTGGCCCTCGATGTCCTTGACCGTCGTGGGACACGCCAGAAAAATGTGCGCCTCGTGACAGGTCCGGATTGGAACCCGCCTTCGGATGTCAAGGAGTATCTCGATTCCGCCCTGACCACCAGCTACACCGATTACCCGAAACCGAAGCGGTTTGGTCCTTTGCCGCCGACACCTTTCGATCAAGACCTGGAACCTGTTATTGATTATATAGAATCACTTTTGGAGAGCGAACATGACGACCATTCCTGAAACATCCAAAGTTTGTCAGGCTGTGATTTCTGAAGTCGAAAAAGCCATCGTTGGTAAGCGCACCGTACTCGAGATCATCATGGCTTCCGTGTTGGCCGGCGGACACGTCTTGTTGGAAGATTATCCCGGTCTGGGGAAAACTCTCATTGCCAAATCGTTCGCTGCCGTTCTGGGTCTGGATTTCAAGCGCCTGCAATTCACACCGGACCTGCTGCCGGGCGACATCACCGGCGGCTATGTCTATAACCGCGCTGAAAACCGCTTCGACTTGCGCCAGGGACCCATCTTTGCCAATATCATCCTGGCCGATGAGATTAACCGGGCCTCGCCCAAGACCCAGTCAGCTCTGTTGGAGGCTATGCAGGAGGGACAGGTGACTCTCGAAGGAGAAACGCTGCGATTGCCGGACCCGTTCCTGGTGCTGGCCACCCAGAATCCGATTGAATATGAAGGCACTTTTCCACTCCCTGAAGCCCAGTTGGACCGCTTCATGCTCAAACTGACCGTCGGTTACCCTGATCTGGTTGAAGAGACCGAGATTCTGCGCCGCCGTCTTAAACGGCAGCAGGAGGATGTGCTCTTGCGCAAGGTCACCGATGCCAGGAAGATCGTTGCGATGCGCAAGGTGGTGGAAACTGTCCATGTTGACGAAGACCTTGAGACATATATCGCGACCATCGTCCAGGAGACGCGTCACGACCGGCATGTGGCGGTCGGATCCAGCCCGCGCGGCTCACTGGCATTTCTCAAGATGGCGCGTGCCCACGCGGCCCTTGAAGGGCGGGATTACGTCCTGCCTGATGATATCAAGCGCTTCAGCCTCCCAGTGCTCAGTCATCGTCTGATTCTTCAGCCTGAATACTGGTTGACCCGCCAGGTTGCTGACCGCGTGATCACTGATATTTTTGCCAAAATCCCGGTACCGGTGTTGAAGGACGCTTGATCCTCCCATTTTCCCGATGAATCGGACATTTTCCCTCGCACTCCTGATCTTCCTGCTGCTCTTTTTAGGGCTGGCAACGATCCATCCTGCAATCGTAGCCTTGGCATTGCCTCTCATTTGGTATCTCCTGGGAGGCTTATGGTTTGCACCAGGAAAAGTGCAATTGTATGCGAAGCGCTCGCTCAGCGCCGAGCGGGTAAAGACGGGCGATGATGTTGCGGTTACGCTGAAAGTGACCAATCGCGGCTCTGCACTCGAAGAAGTCTTGCTGGAAGATCAGATCCCGGATGGTTTGGAAGTGTCCGAAGGCTCTGCGCGCCGTTTGTTGATCCTGCCCGCTGGTGGGTCTGTAACCTGGACATTTATGGTCAAGGGTCGCCGTGGTTATTATGGCCTTAAAAATGTCCATGCCATCATCGGCGAACATCTGGGTCTTGCCAGGCTGGAACAGGACCTGCCCACTGACGGTCAGTTGTTCATCCTGCCGCCGGTCCTGCGCCTGCGACGCGTTGCCATCCAGCCGCGCCGTACGCGCATCTTTTCCGGTACTATTCCGGCCAGACAGGGTGGTTCGGGTGTGGAGTTCTTCGATGTGCGCGAGTACCAGCAGGGTGATTCACCTCGTTGGATTAACTGGCGCGCCACTGCCCGCCATCCCCAGAATGTATTTTCCAATGAGTTTGAACAGGAACGCGCCGCGGATGTCGGCCTCATTCTCGATGGCCGCCACCGGACGAATGATTTTGGGGATCGTTCCATCTTCGAGAATTCTGTCCTGGCTACGGCTGCCCTGGCAGATACTTTCTTGAATGCTGGCAACCGTGTCGGCCTGCTATTCTATGGTCACCAGATTACCTGGACCATGCCGGGCTACGGTAAGATGCAGAGTGAGCGTATCCTGCACGATCTTTCCCGCTTGGAACCGGGCGATTCCCACAACTTCAGTGAGCTGTACGTGCCGCGTCATTTGTTCCCTTCCTGCTCGCAATTGGTACTGGTCAGCCCGCTGATCCCCGAAGATTATGACATGCTGGCTGCTTTGCGCATGAGTGGTTATCACCTTCTGGTGGTCAGCCCCAACCCGGTCTCTTTCGAATCAGGATCGATGGCACCAACCCGCACGAACCTCCTGGCACGACGTATCATCCAATTGCAACGGGCTGTTTTACTGCGCCGTCTGCGCGGCATGGGGATTCATGTGGTCGATTGGGACACTTCCCAGCCTTTCGAGAAAACCGCCAAACTCGAACTGGAGCAGCGCATGGTTTTACCCCGGGGAGTGCTGCGATGACCCGGATTCTTCGTTTCGCCTGCCCGGTCCTCTCCACAGGCTTACTGGTGGCTGGATATTTCCTCTGCGGTTTGGATTGGTTCGCTGTGGCTCTGTTCGTTTTTGGAATTTTATGGATCGTTGGTCTGGCTCTACGCTGGGA
>CAISEG010000182.1 GCA_903884265.1 uncultured Anaerolineales bacterium
AATGTCGACCTGACCGTGACCTTGATCGTCCCAGTGGCGCTCGAGCAAGGTTCCAAGTTCGCCATCCGTGAAGGCGGCCTGACCGTCGGCGCTGGCGTCATCACCAAGATCATCGAATAGGTATTGATATGACGAAACAGAAGATCCGCATCCGCCTTAAGGCATACGATCATCGTGTTCTCGACCAGTCTGCCAAGCGGATTGTCGAAACAGCCGAGCGCTCTGGTGCCCATGTAGTTGGCCCGGTACCCTTGCCAACCAAGATAGAACGGTTTACAATACGCCGCTCGACTTTCATTGACAAAGACTCGCACGAGCATTTTGAAATTCGGACGCACAACCGTCTGATCGATGTACTTGATCCGGATTCCAAGACGATCGATATGCTGATGCGGCTCAACCTGCCAGCGGGTGTGGATATCGAGATTAAAATCTAGTTCTGTTAATTCGTCTGCCTGGTTGAACCTGGTAGACTGAATAGAGACAGCGCAAGAACGGTTCTGTTCGTAGGCCCCACAATCCTGTGTGCCGCGGCAGACCGATTGACTGTGCTGTGACCGAGATGATGCAGCCAAGCCCGGCTGACAGTCTTGAAAAATCTTCAGAAGGAGAAAACCGAGTATGTTGAAAGGGCTGATTGGCAAGAAGATCGGCATGACCCAGATCTTCGATGAGACCGGTGCTGCTTTACCGGTAACTCTGATCGAAGCTGGGCCGTGTTATGTAACGCAGGTACGCCTTCCGGAAAAGGAAGGCTACGCAGCGGTGCAACTCGGATTCCAAGAGGCAAAACCCAAGCGTCTGACATCAGGCCAACTCGGGCACCTCAAGAAGAACGAATTGCCACCTCTGCGTTTTTTACGCGAGTTTCGCATCAAGGATTCTGAATACAAAGTCGGTGACAAGCTCACGGTCGAGGTATTCGTCCTTGGCGAGCGCGTGGATGTGGTAGGCACCAGCAAAGGCAAGGGATTTGCCGGTGTAGTCAAGCGCTACCATTTCGCTGGTGGCCCGAAGACGCATGGCGGCTCGGACCGCCTGCGCGCCCCCGGCTCGAACGGTGCGACGACGACCCCCGGTCGTGTTTACAAGGGTTCGCGCCGTCCTGGTCACCTGGGTCACGAACGCGTGACTGCCCAAGGCCTGAAGGTTGTCCTGGTGGACGCAGAGCGCAACTTGCTCGGTGTTACTGGCGCCGTTCCCGGGTCCAAAGGCGGCATGGTTGTCATCCAGGAAGCGCGCAAGCAATAGCGCGGATGATGGGAGCATAGGTACTATGAAAGTAGACGTTCTCAACATGAAGGGTGAAAAGGTCAAGACGGTTGAACTTCCGCCTGAGATCTTCGAGGCCCCGATAAACGTAGATTTGATGCACCAGGCCTACATCCAGCAAATGGCAAATGCCCGCCTGGGTACGCATAAAACCAAGACCCGCAGTGAGGTTTCCGGTGGTGGTAAAAAGCCGTGGAAACAGAAGGGAACTGGTCGCGCTCGACAGGGTTCCACGCGTGCTCCGCAGTGGGTGCATGGTGGCAAGATCCATACTCCACGCCCGCGCAAGTACACGCAGCACATGCCGCTCAAGATGCGGCGGGCAGCATTACGTTCGGCACTCTCCACCAAGGCGGCTGAGTCGAGCCTTGTGATCGTGGATGAATTGGTGCTTGAAGAACCTAAGACCCGCCTGATGGCGCAGGCTCTGAATGTTCTGGTGGGTGATGCGACGGTCCTGATCCTGGTAGCAGATAAAGACGCCGGGTACGACGTGGTCGCCCGCTCAAGCAATAATCTCCCGGGTGCCAGGTTGTTGATGGCCAATTATTTGAATATCCGGGACCTGCTTGGTTACGATAAAGTCGTCATGCCGCTCAAGGCATTGGACGTTTTGAAATCTATTCTGGAGTAGGAGGGCAGCATGATAACCATTTATGATGTGATCCGCCGCCCGCTTGTTACTGAGAAGTCGAACTATCAGACTGGCAAACTGCACCAATATTCCTTCGAGGTTGCACCCGATGCCACCCGAACCCTGGTGAAGGATGCGATCGAAAAATTGTTCGACGTAAAGGTCATGCGCGTCAATATTTTGAATACGGCTGGTAAGCGCAGCCGCCGCCGCAACCGCCGCCTGATGATCCGGGATGCCGGTTTCAAAAAGGCGATCGTTACCCTGGCCGAGGGAAGTACCTTCGACTTTCTAGAAGGGGTGAAGTAATGGCTGTCAAAAAGTACAAACCCACGACGCCCGGCCAGCGGGGGATGACCGGATATACGTTTGAAGAGATCACCAAATCCACACCCGAGCGCAGCCTGATCATACACCCGCATGGACATGGTGGACGCGATACGACTGGCCGGATCTCGGTCCGTCATCGGGGTGGCGGGAATCGCCGCTATATCCGTATCCTGGATTTCAAGCGCGATAAACAAAACATCCCCGCCAAAGTCGCGGCGATCGAATATGATCCCAACCGGACAGCCCGCCTGGCCTTACTGAATTATGCCGACGGCGAAAAACGGTACATCGTTGCTCCGCTCGGGATCAAGGTTGGTGATACGCTTTTATCCGGACCTCAGGCTGAAATCCGCCCAGGCAACTGCCTGCCACTCGCGAATATCCCGGTAGGTACGTTGGTTCATAACATCGAGCTTAAACGGGGCAAGGGTGGGCAACTCGTCCGCTCGGCGGGTGGTTCAGCGCAGGTGCTGGCGAAAGAAGGCGAGTATGCCCAGATCCGCCTGCCTTCGGGTGAAGTGCGCCTGGTGAGCCAGGTTTGCTTTGCCACGATCGGTCAGGTGGGCAACCTGGACCACAGTAATATCAAGCTTGGTAAAGCCGGACGAAAACGCCACATGGGCATTCGCCCAACTGTGCGCGGTACTGCAATGTCACCGCGTGACCATCCGCACGGCGGTGGCGAAGGCCGCCAGCCGACCGGTATGCCCGGCCCGAAAACCCCCTGGGGTAGACCAGCCCGTGGTTACAAAACCCGCCGCAACAAGTCGACGGACAAGTACATCGTGCGCCACCGTAGCAAGTCTAGCCGCTAAGGCGCTGAGAGTAAGCGAGGGTAGCTGATATGTCTCGTTCATTGAAAAAAGGGCCTTACATTGCCCCTAAACTGTTGAAGAAAATTGAAGCGATGAATCTGAAAGGTGAAAAGAAGGTCATCCGCACTTGGAGCCGCGCCAGCGTGATTTTCCCCCAGATGGTGGGGCACACGATCGCCATCCATGATGGCCGCCGACACGTGCCGATCTACATCACTGAGAACATGGTAGGTCATCGCCTGGGCGAATTTGCGCCAACCCGACTATTCCGTGGCCATATGGCGGCTGAGAAGTCGTCAAAGGCGACAGCGTAGGAGTAAAGCGATGGCTCATGATATTCGTGCTCAATTACGTTTCCTGACCATTTCGGCCCAGAAAGTACGCCTGGTTGTTGATCTGGTGCGTGGGAAGAATGCAGTGCAAGCAATGGAACTCCTGCGCTTCGCACCCCAAAGCGCGGCACTGCCGGTTGGAAAACTTCTGGCTTCTGCCGTTGCCAATGCCGAGGAGAACTTCGGCGTCAGCCGCGACGACCTGATCGTTGCTAAAATCTTTGCCGACGAAGCGCCCACCCGTAAATGGCGCCGTTTCGGAGCACGCGGTCGCTTCAAGCCGGTCCTACGCCGTTCATCG
>CAISEG010000183.1 GCA_903884265.1 uncultured Anaerolineales bacterium
CTCCCATTTGGTTGTACCGGTCGGGAAAGTGCCATCCACAGGCATGGCCGACACGGGGACGGTATCGCCTTCAAAGATGATCATGGGACCGAGCACATCGCGCACAAATGCTGGCGCTTCTGCCGGGACCGGGGCGCGGCGGGTTAAAGTACTGGTAACTTTACCTGGCACCTTGACCTCGTGCAGGTTGGTCAGAGTCTGATCCACCGCCGCAAAGTTCTTCAGGACAACCACTTCACCGCGTTTGCCGTAGGTCTTCTTGATGGCTTTCTTGATCTGCTCGATGGCCTCATCACGCGGTAGGATGCCAGAAATGGCGAAGAAGCAGGTCTGCATGATGGTATTGACCCGACTGCCCATACCGGTCTTTTCGGCAACATCGTAGGCATTGATAGTATAGAACTTGAGTTTCTTCTCAATGATGTCTTTCTGAGCTTCCTTTGGCAGCTTATCCCAGATTTCCTCCGGGCCATCCAGGCTGTTCACCAGGAAGACTGCACCGGGCTGGGCAAACTTGGTGATGTCAAATCGTTCCAGGAACGAGAACTGATGACAGGCAACGAAGTTGGCAGTGTTGGGCGTGATCAGATAAGGAGCCTGGATCGGTTTGGGGCCGAAGCGCAGGTGTGAGACAGTCAAAGTACCAGCCTTCTTGGAGTCGTAGACAAAATAACCTTGAGCGTTGTTGTCGGTTTCTTCGCCGATGATCTTGATGGAATTCTTATTGGCACCAACAGTGCCATCCGAACCCAGGCCAAAGAAGAGGCAGCGCACGGTCTCGGGATGCTCTACCGAGAAATTCGGGTCATAGTCCAGGCTTGAGTGGGTCACGTCTTCATTAATCCCGACCACGAAATGGTTTTTGGGATCGGTTTTCTTGAGTTCGTCGAAGACAGCCTTGACCATGGCTGGGGTAAATTCCTTTGACGACAGGCCATAGCGTCCGCCGATAACCTTAAGACCCTGCCGTCCATTCTCGTACAGGGTGCTGGTCACATCCAGATAGAGCGGTTCGCCGGATGCGCCAGGTTCCTTGGTGCGGTCAAGCACGGCAATCGATTTGACTGTCTTGGGCAGGGATTTGAGAAAAGCAGTCGTGTCGAACGGGCGATACAGTCGCAAACGAATGACGCCAACTTTTTCACCCTTCCCAAGAAGATAGTGCACAGTTGCTTCGGCGGTCTCACCGCCGGAGGCCATAATGATAATCACGCGTTCAGCGTCGGGTGCACCAATATAATCGAAAAGGTGGTAGGCACGGCCGGTCAGTTTGGCAAACTTGTCCATTGCTTTTTGCACGATGCCAGGGACTTTGGTGTAGAAGGGGTTGATGGTCTCGCGAGCCTGGAAGAAAACGTCTGGGTTTTGTGCGGAACCGCGCAGCACCGGGTGATTGGGTGAAAGAGCCCGGGCGCGGTGGGCGCGCACAAGCTCATCATCGATCATCGCCCGCAGGTCATCATCGGTCAACTGCTCGATCTTGTCCACTTCGTGCGAGGTGCGGAAACCGTCGAAGAAGTGCACAAATGGCACGCGCGCTTCTAATGTGGCAGCCTGGGCAATCAAAGCCATATCATGCGCTTCCTGAACCGATCCAGAAGAAAGCATCGCCCAGCCGGTCTGGCGGACGGCCATCACGTCGGAGTGGTCGCCAAAGATCGAGAGGGCGTGGGTTGCTAATGTACGTGCTGAAACGTGGAAAACAGTGCTGGTCAATTCCCCGGCGATCTTGTACATGTTCGGGATCATCAGCAGTAGGCCCTGACTGGCCGTGAAAGTGGTGGTCAATGCACCAGTCTGGAGTGCCCCGTGGACAGCTCCGGAGGCGCCGCCTTCGGATTGCATCTCCACGACCAGCGGGACGGTGCCCCAGATGTTCTTGCGTTTTATTGCCGACCAGTCATCGGCAAACTCCCCCATATTGGAAGAGGGTGTGATCGGGTAGATCGCACAGATTTCATTGGTGCGATGGGCGACTGAAGCGGTGGCTTCATTCCCATCAATCGTAACCTTTTGGCGTTCCATATAGCTTTACTCCTTCAACTAGGATAACACAGGCAATTCTGTGTGGATCTGATGTACCAACATATGAGTGTATTCCCCCAAGTTTACCAGCGATAGTTATTTTATACCTAAATACTACTGCGACTTGTCACCAATAAAAATCGCTCTATTTCTGCTTTTCCAGGTGCTTGCGTGCGAGCAGGAGGGCTGCCAGAGATTTTGCATCCGGGATCTCTCCGTTTTCACACATTGCCAGCACCTCGGATATTGGGATGCGTACGACGGAGAGGAACTCGTCTGCGTCTGCCTCCAACGGATCGGAGCGCAGGTCGGTTGCCAGGTAAGCGTACATGTATTCGGTGGAGTAACCGGGGGCCAGATAGAATCCGCCTAAAGGTTCCATTCTGCCCGCGGCCATGCCCGTCTCTTCACGTATCTCGCGCTGGGCGCATGCATCCGGGGCTTCGCCAATCTCCAGGGTTCCTGCGGGTAGTTCCAGGAGGTCCGATCCAACAGCATGCCTGTACTGGCGGACAAAAAGCAAATGACCGTTTGCGTCAATCGGCAGGATAATAACCGACCCGATGTGTTCCACGATGTCGAACGCGGTCTCATGGCCATCCGGAAAACGCAGTGTATCACAGCGAACGGTGAATGCGCGCCCTGGATAGACAAGTTCAGATTTCAACAATTCGAATGCCATTTGGTCTCCAAAAACAAACACCCAGGCGGGATCCGCCTGGGTGAATGGCGTTGCAATAAATTTACGGTATGGTTAAAGTTTGGTTAAAGTGCAATGTATAAGGAGATACCAGGCTGTTTGCAGCAATGATTTGCGTAGGATCAACGTTGCCATAGAGGCAGGCTACTTTATTTATTGTTTCATCTGATGATGTGACGGTATACGTGCCTGGATGGGGACGCAGAGCGCGATCGCCGACAAAGGGATTGCCACTCTGTGGAATTTGTAAAACATCGCCGGGTTGTAAATTATTAACAGTGGCAGTGGTAAGGTTGTTTACGGCAAGTAGTTCAGCTTGGTTGACGTTGAAACGGCGGGCGATACAATAAGGGAAGTCACCTGATACAAGTGTGTAAGTTGAGGGATGTCCTGGCGTAGAAGTTGGCACAATGATGACCGGTGTGGTACCGGCTAATGGTGTGGTAACAGCTGATGGTGTAGTTGCAGCTCCAGTCGGCGGTACCAGCGGGAAAGTGTTGGGAGTGCCAAACGCCGTGGATGTGGGCAGGCTGCTTACAGGAATACTTGTTTGTGCCATGGCTGTCATCGTCTGGATCATTTGTGTGGTACCGATCATTTGTATCGATCCAATTCCGGTCGCTTGTTGCACCGTGGAGATAGCGCCTTTTGCAGTCGGTGTAGCCAGGGCTGGCAA
>CAISEG010000184.1 GCA_903884265.1 uncultured Anaerolineales bacterium
ACGGTAAAGGACAAGACGAATTCAAGACAGCGGTTACGATGACCGTGGTCTGGGTGGCTGGGCTAACCCTGGTTATTATCTTTGGAGCACTATTAGCGGGATTGTGGTTGGATAAAATTCTCAACAGCAAGCCTCTCTTAACGATCGTTTTTGTACTTGTTAGCATTCCGGTGACTCTTTTCCTGACATTCCGCGTCGTGAAAACCGCGACCGCACGGATTCAACCTGTAATCAAAAGAGGAGTCACCAAGGAGGAACCACAGCGTGGAGAAGACGACTGAGAAAACCCCCAAGCAAAAATGGTGGCGCTGGGGCACCAACCGCTGGATCATATTGGCGCTCATCATTCTTGGCCTTATCGGCGCGAAATACTATCCTCCAATCCGGCCTTTCGTGCAACTCCCAGCGGAACATTGGAGCGAACATCCATTATTCAGCACGCCATTGCTGGGTATTGGTGATTTTTATTTGACCAATACATTAGTTGCCTTGTTTATAGCGATGGCACTGATTTTTTGGTTGGCTGCTGCCTTCAATAGCGCTGTCAAGAAAGCCGTCAAAAGCGGTGACCTGGCTCTGAAAGGTATCCCCGGCGCGCTAGAAGCCCTGCTCGAATATCTCTATAACATGACCGCCTCCACAGCAGGTAAATGGGCTTGGACCATTTTTCCATGGTTTGCCAGCATTACTCTTCTCGTTTTGGTCGCCAACTGGATGGAACTTATCCCTGGTGTGGACAGCATCGGCGCGATCAAAGCCTCTGAAAGCGGCGCAGGTTATGCCCTTCAGCACATTGGTTCTTTTTTATCGACGATCGTCAAGCCTGAAGTGACTTCGGGCGGATACGAAGTGATACCTTTTATCCGCGTTGTTTCAACTGACCTCAACTTCACTGTCGCGTTGGCTCTTATTGCTGTTATTGCTGTACAGGTAATGGGTGTACGCGCTCAGGGCGTAAAATACTTTACAAAATTTTGGAATACTAAAACTCTTTTCAAAAAACCCATCTTTGGAGTGATCGACTGGGGTGTAGGAATTCTTGAACTGATTTCCGAAATTTCGAAAGTGCTCTCGTTTGCCTTCCGTCTTTTTGGCAATATATTCGCTGGATCCGTTCTGCTGTTTGTCATGGGCACATCTGTACCTGTCATTAGTTCGCTCACTATATTCCCCAGCATTTTTTATATGCTTGAATTTCTCGTTGGCGCGATCCAGGCAGTTGTATTCGGCCTGCTCACGATGACCTTCATGGCGCAGGCCACACAAGGACATGGCGAACATGAAGAAACGCATGCATAAGTTCGGGCGAGAAACGGCCCGCGTAACCATACACTAGAGGCGGAAATCCCGCCCGAATCCATACACGGAGGTAACTCTCATGACTGGTGATATCATTATTGCAGCAAAATTGATCGGTGCAGGTTTAGCCATGATCGGCGCCATCGGCGCAGGCGCAGGCATCGGCATTGTAACCAGCGGCGCTGTCCAGGCGATGGGGCGCAACCCAGACGCGACCGGGACCATCCAAACCAATATGATCCTCGGCATCGCCTTTGCGGAAGCTGTAGCCATTTACTGCCTGGTCGTTGCTTTGCTCATCCTCTTCGTCGTCGGTTAGTTCAGCAGATTGCTGACATAAAGTAAAGGAGTATCCCTTGGCACAACTGGGTCTCAACGTAGGCTATTTGCTGGTACAGATTGTTTGTTTTTTTATCATCTTCTTCACCATCCGCGCTTGGATTGTGAAACCTCTACGCACGATGTTAGAGAAACGGCGGGCGAAACTTGAACAAGGGCTCGAAGATGCCCGTATAGCAGCGGATGCGCGGGCTAATGCCGAGCAAGATGCTACCAAAATTATTACTGAGGCGCAAACAAAAGCTGCACATATTCTAAATGAAGCCACGGAAAGAGCCGATGCTGCCATGGCAGATGTGAAAGTCGGAACTGACAAAGATATCGCAAAAGAGCGTGAGACGATGATGGCTGAAGTTGAAGAAGAGCGCAACCGGCTACTGGCCGATCTACGCGGACAGGTGGCCAGCCTTTCCATTGCTGCAGCGCAGAGACTCATCGGTGATGTAATGGACACGAAGCGCCAACATGCCCTGCTGGATGAGTTCTTTTCCGGGGTCAAGTCTGGCAAGCTTGTCGTGCTGGAAGGTGCCGACCTAAGCGGTGACGAAGCTGAAGTGACATCCGCGCTTCCACTGAGCACGGATGAGAAAGAAACTGTCAAGAAGAATGTGTTGGACAAGATGGGCGCAAAGACCAATATTGAATTCCGTGTCGACCCACAAATCCTGGGGGGGCTTGTCATTCGCGTGGGAGACAAAGTCCTGGACGGTTCAGTCTCAGGTCAACTCGAAAGTCTGCGCAAGTCACTGAAGTAAATTTACCCTGACTGATGGAGGGTTTTGGCGTAAAATAATACGTCAGAACCCTCTTTTTCATTAATTTCAAAATTCTGACACCCGGATGATAAATGAACACCAAACCAACCATTCCTGTGACTCTCACTATTTTGCTTAATCAATTTCTGTTAAAAGTCTTAGCAGGAAAGGCGGATGGTACCAGAATCACTGGAATAGCAATAGACAACCGCCTCGTACAGACAGGAAATTTGTTTGTTGCCATGAAAGGCGGTTCTGCAGACGGGCATGATTTCATTCAAGATGCCATCCAACGGGGTGCGGCAGCGGTCGTGGGCGATCAAACAATCAGCGGCCTGCCTGTACCTTATATTCAAGTGGAGAATTCACGCCAAGCCCTTTCCTGGTTGGCAGCGGCTTTCCACGGCTACCCCGGTCGCAAGTTAACCGTTATCGGTGTCACGGGTACAGATGGCAAGACAACCACCTGCAACCTGCTCTACCAGATCCTGCTAGCTGCTGGTCTCAAGGCAGGGTTGATCTCCACCGTAAATGCTGTGATCGGTGACGAAATCCTTGACACCGGTTTTCACGTCACTACACCGGACGCTCCTGAAGTACAGAGTTACCTTGCCCGCATGGTAGCCGCAGGTCTCACCCACGTTGTGCTCGAAACTACCTCGCACGGTTGGGCGCAATACCGGGTGGACGCATGTGAATTTGACATTGGAGTTATTACCAATATCACACATGAACACCTTGACCAGCACGGCTCATTTGAAAACTACCTTGCAGCCAAAGCGCGCTTGTTCCAATCCCTTGAGAAGACGTCACCCAAGCCGCAGGGCAATCCCCGGCTGTCTGTGTTGAACCGTGACGATTCTTCTTACGAAACCCTTTCCCGTATTGCCCCCGAACCTCAAGTTTGTTATGGGCTAAATACATCCGCAGACATCCGGGCAGACTCAATAAGATATTCCCCCCAAGGCATCCGTTTCGAAGCGGTCAGCAAGGCGAATGCTTCTGCCAAGTGGGGCACCTTTCGCGTCCCGGTAAACAGTCCGCTGGTGGGGGAGTTTAACGTCTCGAACTGCCTGGCGGCATTGACAGCTGCCGTATGCGGTTTGGGGCTAGATCCGGATATCGCTGCAAACGGCGTTGGTGCCATGCCGGGAGTCCCAGGCCGGATGGAAAGGATCGAACTTGGACAGCCGTTCACAGCTATCGTAGATTTCGCCCACACGCCAAATGCATTGCGGGTAGCCATTCAAACGGTGAGAAAGATGACCAATAAAAAGGTGATCGTTATTTTCGGCTCGGCGGGACTGCGCGACCGTGAAAAACGCCGCATGATGGCTGAGGTTGCAGCGGAACTGGCGGATGTCAGCATCCTGACCGCTGAAGACCCACGCAGTGAGTCGTTGGATTTAATTCTTGAAGAGATGGCTACCGGTGCGCGCTCGAGAGGCGGGAAAGAGGAGAAAACCTTCTGGCGCATCCCAGACCGCGGTGAGGCGATCCGGTTTGGGCTGAGGTTGGCGGGGCAGGGGGATATTGTCATGGCGTGCGGGAAGGGTCACGAACAATCGATGTGTTTCGAGACAACTGAATATCCCTGGGATGACCGGATCGCGATGCGGGCGGCGTTGTCCGAGTTAATGGGCGTAGCTGGTCCGCGCATGCCGTACCTGCCAACACAGGTGAAGCAATGAATGCCGAAGAACTCTGGAAGACACCTGTCACCCTTAATGGAAAGGTAGTACGCCTGGAACCGATGACCGCCGCGCACGCCTCCGGACTGGCTGTTGCGGGGAAGGATGACTCCATCTGGAAATTTATGCTCTACGGTGACCTGACCAACCCGGAGAATATGTCTGCCTGGGTGAATGAAATACTCCACCGGCAGGCCAATGGGACAGATCTACCGTTTACTGTTGTTCACCAGCAGAGCGGCGACGTGATCGGAGCGACACGTTACATAGAGATGCGGCACGCACATAAAGGTTTGGAAATCGGCGGTACATGGTACACTCCAAAATACCAGCGGACGGCAGTCAATACAGAGTGTAAGTACTTGATGTTGAAATATGCTTTTGAAGTGTTGAAATGTATCCGTGTGCAATTCAAAGCGGATGGGCGCAACGAACGTTCGATCCATGCCATCGAGCGACTGGGAGCAGTGAAGGAGGGAGTACTGCGCAACCATATCATTTTACAGGATGGGACAATTCGCGATTCGGTCTTTTTCAGTATTTTAGATTGGGAATGGCCAGCCAAGAAAATCCAGTTGGAAGAAAGACTCAATCAATAATAATCCCACAGGAGAAAACCCGGCGGGATTTTGCTATGCGGTCTGGAAGTCTCTTTTACGGGCGGAATAAATGAAAAGGCAAAACGAGCTTAGTAGACCAATCGCCAATCCACCGATCCAAATTGAGCGGGGGCTGATGTTGTCGTTCAGAAATCCGCCAATCAAAGGGGCGGTGCCACGAGCGATGCCCCAAGCAAACCAATAGAAGCTCATGTAGCGGCCGCGCATATCGGCGGGAGCCAAGTCGGCGATGTATTTACTGACAGTGGGGATGAGGGTGAGTTCCCCAAAAGTCATCAGAACCATGCTTACCCAGAACCCCCAGAAGCTGTTCATTATGGCAACACTGCCCACGCCTAGGGCGTAGATCAGCATCCCAACGCCGATGACGGGAAGGGGGTGGAACCGGCGTGAGACCTGCGTTACCGAGAACTGAACAAAAACACACATGAGGGCATTTGTTGTAGGCAGCCAACCGTACAAGTTTTCGGGAAGCCCGAAGTTTTGTTTGGTGTAAACCGCGAACAGCGTCCAGAGCATGGAAGGAGCGATCAAGCCCATACCAACAAGAAGTGCAAACACAACATACGGATGGTCTTTGAAGACCCGACTGTAACCGCCAGGACCCTCGGTTTCGGGTACATTTTCGGGTCGATAAGCTTTGTTAAGGGTTTCGCGGCCGCGGAAGAAAAGCAAAAGGCTATATGTGATCATTCCTAAGGCTGCGCCTAGAAAGGCATAAGTATAGGATCTGGCGGCAATAAAGCCGCCCAAGGCAGGACCGACAGCAATTCCAGCGTTGTTGATCATGCGGATAATGGCATAGGCATTCGTCCGCTTTTCCGGGACGATCATATCTGCCAGCATAGCGTCCGATCCGACCTGATAAAGCGGATTTGAGGCACCCATCAGAACCATTATCAAAGCAAAACCCATGTAAGAATGGGCCTGGCTCATGAGCAGGTAGCTAATACCATTGACGGCGAGGCTGACGATCATTACAAGCTTGCGCCCCAATTTATCGGATACAGCGCCAGCAACGAAAGAGGCAAACAATCCCGTGATGGCGTTGATGGTGATCAGGGTCGAAACAGTACTGAGCGACAGGCTGAGTTTCTCGCTGACATAGATCATCAGGAACGGCCAGATCATGGATGCTCCGGCAGAACTGATGAACAGCCCAGCACCCATCAACCAGAACTGGGATGGATATTCAGTAAATGTATTTCGCAGGCGAGTAAGCATTGTGTACAAGAAAATAGGGGCGACATTTGGGTGTCGCCCCTATTGAGTTTACCGTCTGGGACCGTTACGATCATTGCTACGGCCACCTGGACGCCGGTCACCGCCTGGGCGTCCTCCGCCGGGACGGCCTGCGCCGCTCTTGTGGGCGTCGCGCTCCTGGGCTTCTTCAATTGTCCAGCCTTCCAAGACTGCCTGGCGGGAGAGGCGAATCTTACCCATCGGGTCAATGCCGGTTACCATGACGGTGATTTCATCGCCCATTTTGACTACATCTTCCACCTTTTCAACGCGCTCACTATCCAACTGCGAGATATGAACCATTCCATCAGTGCCAGGCAAGATCTCCACGAAAGCACCAAAATCAGCGATGCGGACAACCTTACCGGTGTAGATACGGCCAAGTTGAGGGGTTTCAGTGATGGCTTCGATGCGCTGGCGGGCAATTTCGGCACCCTCAGCGTTGGTGGAGGCAATATAGACCGTACCGTCTTCTTGGATGTCGATCTTAGTGCCAGTCTCTTCCTGTAAGGCGCGGATATTCTTGCCGCCGGGGCCGATAATAGCCCCAATCTTGTCCGATGGAATCTTTACGGTGGTGATGCGAGGGGCATGCGGTTTCAATTCACTACGGGGAGCGGGGATGGCTTCGAGGATCTTGCCCAAAATGAAGAGGCGCGCCTGGCGAGCCTGTTCGAGGGCTTGTTTCATAATCTCAGTGCTCAGGCCGGAAATCTTGATATCCATCTGCAGGGCGGTTATGCCTTCAGCAGTACCGGCCACTTTGAAGTCCATGTCGCCGAGGTGATCTTCGGTGCCCTGGATGTCGGTCAGGATGACGTATTTGTCACCTTCTAAAACCAATCCCATGGCAACACCAGCTACAGGAGCCTTGATTGGAACACCTGTATCCATGAGGGCCAAGGTCGATCCACAGACAGACGCCATAGAGGATGAACCATTGGAAGCCATGACCTCGGATACCAGCCGCAGAGCGTAGGGGAAAGACTCTTCAGCGGGAATCACAGGCAGAAGAGCGCGTTCGGCCAGAGCGCCATGCCCGATCTCACGCCGGGACTGGCCGCGCAACATTTTGGCCTCACCCGTGGAGAACGGAGGAAAGTTGTAATGATGCATATAGCGCTTGGTGTCGACCGGAGTGAGGGTGTCCAGTTCCTGCGATTCGGATAATGTCCCAAGTGTAACAAGCGTCAGGACCTGTGTTTCGCCGCGGGTGAAAAGGCCGGAGCCATGTGCACGAGGGCTGAAACCGACCTCGCACCAGATAGGGCGAATCTCGGTGGGTGCGCGACCATCAGGGCGTTTACCCTGGTTAAGGATGCGGTCTCGGACGATCTTCTTTTCAGCTTCCGCAAAGGCTTCTTTAACGGCTTCCAATGTGGGGGTTTCAGGAAGGGCGAATTCAGGCAGTGTTTCGACATCGGTCTCGTCGGCAACTTTCACTTTTGCAGCTTCGGATGGGATGAGCTCAGTGACCAGGTTTTGGAGAAGGGCGTCCATCCCGGCATAGAACTCCATTTTCATCAGGGGTTTGTCGAGCAGTGCAGTCATCGGAGCGCTGACGCGGTCAAACACTTTTTCCTGCAACGAGCGGTCAGGCAAAGCAAAGATAAGCTCGCGCTTGGGTTTGCCAACCTCAGCTCTCATCTGGAGTTGCAAGTCAATCAACGGCTGAATAGATTTGTGGCCATATTCGAGCGCGGCAACCATGACATCTTCAGGAATTTCGTCCGAGCCGGCTTCAACCATAAGGATAGCGTCACGCGTACCAGCAATGCGCAGGTCAAGGTCCGACTTTTCTATTTCAGCAAAGGTGGGATTAATGACAAATTCGCCATCCACGCGACCAACACGCACGGCTGCCACCGGACCATTCCAAGGGATGTCGGAAATCATAACAGCAGCAGAGGCTGCGTTGATGGCTAGCACATCCAGGGGGTTCTCAGCATCTGCCGAGAGGGAATACATAATAATCTGGACTTCATTGCGCATGCCTTCCGGAAAGAGTGGACGCAAAGGCCGGTCGGTGAGACGGGCGGTCAGGATAGCGTCGGTTGAGGGTCGTCCTTCACGGCGGAAGAATGAACCGGGGATCTTCCCTCCGGCGTACATGCGCTCTTCGTACTCGACTGTGAGGGGGAAGAAATCAATCCCAGGGCGGATGCCACCCAGAGTAGCGGCGGCGAATACTATGGAATCATTCAGGTGGACGGTGACGGCGCCTCCGGCCTGTGCGGCAAGTCTGCCGGTTTCAATTGAAATCGTCCGACTGCCTACTGTCGTGGTGTAACGTTTTACTTCGGGTTTCATACTAAATCTCCTTTTCCCGCCTGTTCAGGGACTGAAAGATGGTGGCAACTATTATCAGTGTTGCCTGCATTTTTCAATTCCTGACGGACGGGCCGATTGTGGGGGCAAACACCCGAGTTTGCCGCTGCCACATGAGAATAAAAAGAGTAGATGGGCTAGGCCCATCTACTCCGACGAACCACTTTTTACTTACGGCGTAGTTTCAACTGATCTGTCAGCGCCAAATAACGCTGATAGTCGTTTTTGCGCAGGTAAGCCAACAATCTGCGACGCTGGCCGACCATCTGGAGCAGACCCCGACGGCTGGCCTCATCGTGTTTATGTGTCCGAAGATGCCCAGTCAATTGCAGGATGCGGCTGGTCAGGATTGCCACCTGAACTTCCGGAGAGCCGGTGTCGGTTTCGTGCCGATGGTAATCAGTAATGACTTTGGTTTTAACTTCCTTGTTAAGCGGCATGACGTTTGCTATTCCTTTCTCTATGATTTTGAGCAGGTCTCCGCACCGGCAGGATAAGCCGCGGGTGGGACCAGTCAATGCGGGTTGGATTATACCAGAAAAGAAGAGAGTGAGATGATCATTTTCTTCCCTCCAAACCCTCCAGCAATGAATTCATTTCATCTTCCTCCCCCTCTTGACTGCTGAAATAATCTGCCATGAACTGCGAACGGCGCAATCGCAGAGCCATCGGAGCTACGGCTTGTAAATCCTCCGGCGTCACTTCCTGGCGAGAATCGGCAGCTGTATAGGCTCGGGCAGCTTCAAACCAGGAAATCTCAGCCCGCAGACTGTCTATACCCATCTTTTGGATCAAATTTACAGCTGGTTTAGCAACTTTATTCGGTAAAACCACTTTTGGCAATTGCGCCCGGGCGGATTGGATCTCCTCTGCGGCAGCGAGGGTAACATCAGCGTAGCTGATAGCCATGCTGCGCGGGTTGGCCATGTACGCCTGCACCCGGTGGTAGGCTTCCAGGCGCTCAGAAAGGTTGTCTAGACCGCGGACGATGACGCGAAGGCCGAAACGGTCCAGGATTTGCGGACGCAGGCGACCCTCCTCCGGGTTCATCGAACCAACAAGCACGAAGCGCGAATGGTACATAGCGGATACAGGCCCGCGCCGGACTGTGTAAGATCCCTGGGCGGCAGCATCCAAAATAGCATCTACAATCTCATCTGCAAGTAAGTTGATTTCATCAATATAAAGAAGGTTGCGGTCTGCCTGAGCCAGGATACCGCGGCGGATACGCAGCCGCTCATGAGCCACAATGAGGCGTTCGTCAATCCCACCGACCACATCCTCCAATTGAGCGTTAAGCGGAAGTTCAATCAAATGGACGCGGTCCGGAGCGGACAGCGGTTGACCTTCAGCATATTTTTTAGCGCAATCGGGACAGACAGCGTCTATTCCACCCATCTCGATATCTTCGGGCAGACAGCCGTAATAACACAAGCTGCGTTCGACCTTTGGAAGCAGATCCAGAAGAGAGCGGACTGCGGTCGTCTTGGCGGTGCCGCGCGGACCAACGAGCAGGATCCCACCCACGGAAGGGTTAATCAGCCCGAGCAATAGGGCCAGCTTCATTTCCTTCTGGCCAACAATGGCAAGGAAGGGGAAAGGCAGCGCTTCGGTACGAAGGCCCTCTTCAGGTTCGGCGGAGGGCAGACTCTTGCCAGAAACAAAATCCACCAATTCGCGTAAAGTACGGAAAGGATGGGCAACGCGTTCTTTTGGTTCAGACTCTTCAGGAGGAAGATCGGTTGTTGTCATGGCTATAATCCATCAACCAAAAAATCGAAAAACCTGAGTTTTTGTAAATCAGAACTATTTGGGGCTGTTGTTTTTAGCCAGCCGTCTCTGCTGGCGTGCCACAGCTGCGTTCATGCGGGCTTGTTCTTCGGGAGTCTCAGCAAGCAGAGGCGGAACCTGGGTGGGTTTACCATCATCGTCGATCGCAACATAGACCAAATAGGCGGCATTGGTATGAATTTGCTCACTTGAGATGGGATTCTCAGCTATGACATCCACCTCGACTTCCATTGAAGTCCGCCCGGCATAGGTTACTTCGGCATTGAGTAAAACCAAATCGCCAATGTGAATCGGGTGGTGAAAAAACATCTGGTCAATCGCCACAGTCACGGTACGGTGGGCGGCATGACGGGTGGACGCCAGCGCCCCAGCTTCATCCACCAGTTTCATAATCCAACCGCCATGAACATTACCCTGAG
The DNA here is from genome assembly GCA_903884265.1 of uncultured Anaerolineales bacterium. Classification (GTDB taxonomy): domain Bacteria; phylum Chloroflexota; class Anaerolineae; order Anaerolineales; family Villigracilaceae; genus UBA877. The sequence continues at coordinate 10,485 of CAISEG010000184.1, forward strand.
TATTGGCGTGTTCAGGCATCATCATTTGTGCAAGTTGTATCCGAGAGACCCGCATGGGCTTTGGGTCATGGGAATGATCCATCATTTGCTAATCCAGATCCTGGCGTTGTTCACCGGCGTCCAATGTATGCAGGCGTTCCGGCTCTTCCAATAGGACGTCCATCAAACCGAAGCGGAGATCGCCCATCATGGGGGCGAGAGGGATCGTTGCCGGGACAGCCAGACGTGGCGGTCTGGTTGGCGGGTTTTTGGGGGGTCTGAGCGCAGCTGTTATGCGTTTGCGGACGATACGAGGCTCTGCCGTCAGTTCGCCGACGTAGAAACCAAGCACTGAATAGACCTGTCGGTCGGCAGAAACAAACCCGGTCCATTCACCCAGCCGGTTATAAAGGTAGGGATAGACAAGAAAAGCTTCTGCGTCGCCGCGGGATGTATATATGGGAATGACTGAACGCCGGGGTTGTTGGTTCATGAATTTGCCTTGTCTACATCATTATACGTCCAATATCGGTTGACGAAGAAATTCCACAGCATGACCACTCCGACAGCCGCCATCAGGGTAAAATTCTTTCCCAGAAATCCGGGGGTGAAAGGAATATTCAAGGCCAAGCCCTCGAAAAAATTTTTCAGTGGAGGCTCAAGAAAATGCAAAATGGGGAGCCGAATCGCAAGCCCAGCCATATTGACGACGAAGAACATGATCAATTGTCTGGCAACAGGGCGTGAGCGCGAATCAGGATAAGTCCAATAGCGGTTCCAGAGAAAGTTACTAATAATCGCACAGATAAATGAAATTGTACCTGCCAAGGTGAGCGGCATATTGTACAACTTCGAGAGTAGATTCATGATCCCAAAATCCACAACCGCGCCAATCACACCAACGGTCATGAACTTGATGAACCGTGTCCGCTCCCGTGAATTGGCAACAAGATTCATTTTATACCCAGTTTATCTTTGAAGAATGCGATGGTGCGCGAAAGGCCATCTACCAAGTCCACCCTGGGTTCCCAGCCGAGAAGTAAGCGAGCGCGGCTTATGTCAGGACGGCGGCGCTGGGGATCATTGTCCAGACGTTTATCGGGCTGATAATCCATTCCGGCGGTGTTACCGGTAAGATGGTTAATCATCTTTGCGAAATCCAAGATGGAGGTCTCGGTTGGATTTCCAATATTCACTGGCTGATGTTCGTCAGACAGAAGCAGGCGATAGATACCGTCCACAAGATCATCCACGTAACAAAAGGAACGGGTTTGCTCCCCGTCACCGTAGATGGTCACAGGTTCACCGCAGAGAGCCTGCTGGATGAAACTTGGGACAGCGCGTCCATCGTCGAGGCGCATGCGAGGTCCGTAGGTATTGAAAATGCGGACAATGCGCGTATCCGTTCCCTTTGATTGGAAATACGCCATGGTCAGGGCCTCGGAGAAACGTTTGGCTTCATCGTACATCGAGCGAGGACCGATAGGATTTACGTGACCCCAATAGGCCTCTGTTTGCGGGTGCTCAAGCGGGTCTCCATAAACTTCGGATGTCGAGGCAAAGAGGAAACGAGCCTGATTTTCCCTGGCAAGGTCAAGCGTATTGAAGGTACCAAGAGAACCGGCTTTCAGCGTTTCCACAGGGAGATTGGGGTAGCCAAAAGGGGAGGCGGGATTGGGGCTGGCCGGGGAAGCAAAATGCAAGACTGCATCCAACTTCCCGCGCACGGTGATGGCTTCAGTTACATCATGCCGGATAAAAGTGAAATTCTTGTTCCTGACTAAATGGACGAGATTTTCGCGATTGCCAGTGACAAAGTTGTCCATCCCGATGACTTCGTGGCCTTCAGCCAGGAAGCGATCAGAAAGATGGGAACCAAGAAAGCCTGCGGCTCCGGTAAGGAATATTCGCATGAAAAACTCCTAAATTTGCTCCTTCGAGGAACAGGCCCACTTTGGAGCAGAGATTATTTCCAATCTATTTGACTGGTTAACCCATCACCGGTAATTTGCTGAGATTGTCCGGTGGCGGCATCCACAATCCAGAGATCGCCTTCGTAGAGAATCCCAATGAAATTGCTGCCAGATTTAAGAGGATCCGGAGCCCAAACGGGTGTCTGCGGTTGAAGACCGGATTTCCCTTCAGCGGGAAAGAGCGATCGAAGATTGGTGCCATCGTTGTTAATTATATCCAGTTGATAACGACTGGTGGCAGATTGGGTCGGGAAAATTGCCTGCAGAAAGGCCACCAAGTACGTCGACCCTGAGTCGCTCTGCAGCAGCGGCGATGCCGCCGGATAAGCAAACATACCAGTCTGTTGAACCAGGGTGGTACCCAGATTGTCAGTTAAAGAGGCAGAGACTAGATCGAAATTTGGTGACTCTTCGGGACTGACCAATCCAGTGGGCGCGGAGTGAGTGACAAAATAAATAGCAAGGCTATCGCTGCCCCAAGCAAGGCAAGGCGTCCAAGCCCAGTCGCCATGGGTGTTAAGCGGGGTAATATCTAAAAGTGGAGTCAACCCTGCATTCACCCCTTTGGCTTTGATATCCACCATACCGATCCCATCGGGACGGGAATAAGCCAAACTATGGCCATCTGGCGACCAACTAAAGGTCATTCCCCACCAACCATAAATACCGCCGGAGAAGGCTTCGAGAATGTCGGAAGTTTTTCCTGGATGCCCGTCTTCAAAGACCAGGAAATGAAGGTCGTTGTTGGCCTGCCAACCTGGAGCAGTGGTACGAGGCTCGACAGTGGAATAGGCAATTATGTAATTCTCTCCAGGCTGCCAGGAAGCGAAATGGACCACGTTGGAGATGCCCAAGTTGACCGGTACGGGGGGTTGAGCAATCGTATTGACTGCCCATAGCGTGTTAATTTCCTGGTCAGCAGGAAGTGCTGATTTGCGAGTGTAAAGCAGCCAAGCCCCATCCGAAGATAAGGAGAATATATGGCCGTCAAGATCACCAGTGGTGACAAGCGGGCGGCGGTTTGAGGTGGAACCTTCCATGATCCAGGCGTTACCACCGGTCAGGTAGACAAGTTTGCCGGAGATGGGCAGGGGAGCAAAGGGAGACTGGACGCCAATCATTACAATTTCGGGTAAGGCTGTTTGAAGAATATTTTGGGAAACAACAGAATTACCGGTTTCGATCCCATTCTCGAAAACATGCCGTATGGTAATTTCGTTCAATCCATTTTGCCCAGCTTGAACGAGGCGGGTTTCCCCAGCTGGTAGAGATTCGTTGTGCAATTCCTGCCGCTCAAAGGGGATGACAACATCCTGGGTTTCAAATTCTTCACGTATACGAGTGACGGTTATGGTCAACCCCTCCGTTAATAGTGTGTAAACAGGCGGGTCGACGCGGTCGGTCTGGGACAAGGTGATGGCCGAGGATGTGATGGCTTTTTGCACGGTGCTGCCTGCAGGGAGAGTGATATTCTGACTGGTCCCATCGGCGGTTACAGTGACTGTCAATTCTGTTTGCTGGACTTTAGGCGTACAGGATGCCATCAGAAAGAAAACCAAGACAAGGGGGATAAGTTTTCTAGCCATAATGGGTTACTGGTATAATCCAAACGCTATTTCGTCTGCCCGACAATTGTCATCGTGCCATCAGAAATGGTGACATTCTGAAGCCGAAAACCGGTGGCAACCGGACCGAGTGCGCCGGTATACGCTTCCTGAATGGTGGCAGAGACGATTTCTTTCAGACCATTCGGGGCAGGTAATGGGCCGAAATCCGCGGAAATCAATTCAATCTTCATCTGACCCTGATCGTCAACTCCGGCGCTGAAGATAATCATAGCAGTAACCTCAAAGTAGCCTTGGCTGACCGTTCCATAGATCTGAATCTCGCCATTACGCAAATAGACCTGCGGATCTGTAATCAGTGGTTGCGATTGGGTTTGAAATTTGTAGGACAGGTACGAGGTTAATTGTGGCTCAGTGAAGGTTAGTATTATCTGGCCATTGACTTCTCCGGCTGCGACAGCTGTCTCAATGGATGACTGGAGTTCCCCAACAGCCTCGGTCGAGACCGGGATAATGGGAGTCGGGTATTCTGGTCCACCAATGTTCAATGTGCAAGCCAGAATAGCAAGTGCGAGGGCGATACCACCTAAAAAAAGTACAATAGTGCGAGGATGCATGTTACCTCTGATCAATTCCATAAGAACGCGTAATGTCGATTCAGCATCATAGAATAGGTTAATAGAAAAAAGCAAAAATAATCTGATTCCAAAACGTTAGGAGTTATTATAGCATGAGCGAATCTGAAAACCCGACCTCGCTGGATATCCCAGCCGCGTTGGAAGCGTTGCTTTTTGTTTCTGCCGAACCGGTGGCACCATCCCAGCTTGGGGCGGTATTGGAGATATCCACCTCTGCGGTGGAGCAAGGGCTTAAGCAACTGGATGGGGAATTACAGACACGCGGCATACGTCTTCAGCGCCATGGCGGGCGTGTGCAGTTAACCACAGCGCCTGAGATGGCCGAGATGGTCGAGCATTTCCTCGGTTTGGAAGCCACCAGCAGGCTGAGCCGGGCAGCCTTGGAAACCCTGGCAATTGTTGCCTACCAGCAACCAGTCACGCGCCCGCAAATCGAGGCTGTGCGCGGTGTCAGCAGCGACGGCGTGATGAAATCCCTGCTTAGCAAAGGGTTGGTCCAGGAGGTAGGCAGGACAGAAGGACCAGGGCGTCCAATTTTGTATGGGACTGCCCCTGATTTCCTCCAGCACTTTGGCTTGAACTCACTGATGGACCTGCCTGCGCTCAACCTGCCGCAGGTGGAAAACGACGGGAATCACGACGAGACTTTGAAAGGCTGATCATGAAAGAACGTCTGCAAAAAATCCTGGCACGTGCCGGGTACGGTTCCCGGCGGAGTTGCGAAGAGCTGATCTCTGCAGGACGGGTGCGAGTCTACGGTCAGGTAACGGGACTGGGGGATAAGGCTGATGCAGCCCAAGATCAAATCACAGTGGACGGAAGACCGGTTAGAGGGGCAGAAGACCTCGTCTATGTGGCTCTTTATAAACCCCGCGGTGTGATCTCCACAGTTACTGATCCTACCCTGAGACCAGCAGTACGCGACCTAGTGCCTGTGGAAGGCACACTCTACCCGGTCGGCCGCCTGGACTTCGACTCAGAAGGTCTAATCCTGATGACCAATGATGGCGACCTAGCGAATAAATTGACCCACCCGCGTTACGAGCATGAAAAAGAATATCACGTTTTGGTTGCGACCCATCCCGATGGCGAACAATTAGCAAAATGGCGGCGCGGACTAGTGCTGGAGGATGGTTTTAAAACTGCTCCAGCGGATGTTTTTGTGGTCTCAAAATATGGAAAAGGAGCCTGGCTGAATGTAACCCTGAAAGAGGGATACAAGCGCCAGATCCGCGAGATGGGTAAGGTAACAGGTTTACCTGTGGTTCGCATCGTACGAGTACGAATAGGGGAATTGCATCTTGGCAATCTCAAGCCAAAGGAATGGCGTTACCTGACCCCCCAAGAGGTAGCAGCTCTTAAAAAGCCCGCCGGGTCGCAAAAACCAAAATCTTTTCCGGAGAATCAAAAGAGCAGCGGATCTCAAAAACCAAAAACAACCTCAAGAAGCCCTAAACCCGGACGCCGAAGCAAGGAATAAAGAAAAGGAGAAGAGATGTCGAAGACTCATACCACCAAACGAGACGCCAGGCGGGCTGCGCGTGCCAGACGGAGACTCTATACACGTATCATTACCATCGCTATTATTGCTGTCGTTCTGGTTGCAGCCATCTGGCTGGTAACGAATGCCTTGAAGCCATCGACAGCTGCAGGACTGAAGGCAACGCAAAGCAAGGCGTCAAACTCAATTCCGACACGCGGAGGCCCAACCCCGGAACTGGTCGGCACGAAGCAATATGCTTCTGCACCGCCCATGGTAATTGATGTCAGCAAACAATATTTTGCGAATGTCAAAATGGTGAAGGGTGGGGAATTTGTCATCCAACTCTACCCAGACAAAGCCCCCATCACAGTTAATAGCTTCGTATTCCTGGCTCAGAATGGGTTCTTCGATGGCGTGACTTTCCACCGGGTACTGGAGGGTTTCATGGCCCAGGGCGGTGACCCGACTGGAACCGGCAGTGGCGGACCGGGTTACTCTTTTGTTAATGAAACCAACGACCTAACCTTCGATAAGGCTGGCATGGTCGCGATGGCGAATTCGGGCCGCGATACCAATGGCAGCCAGTTTTTTATCATGTTTGGGGCGTATGGCCTCTCCGAGAGCGACTACACCATCTTCGGGCAGGTGATCAGCGGTATGGATGTAGTCAACGGAATTACCCGGCGAGATCCGGACCTAAGGCCTTCCTTTACAGGGGATGTGATCGAGAGCATCACAGTCACCGAGAAGTAATAGAAGAAAATATCGGTAGTCTGTAAATTGACTGACAAATTACCGAATTATTAAAGCACTCAGAGTTCATAAGAACTCTGAGTGTTGGATTAATTTATTTCCGAACTCTGTCATTAATCTTGCCATGTGCCTGGCGTGCTTAAGGTATAAATCCAGGCGTATGTTTTCGTTGGGTGCGTGAGCGCGTCCATCCGGGTGACCGAGACCGGCGGTTGCGACCGGAAGTCCCAAGTCGTGGATGAAGGGTGCATTCGGACCTGAGCCCCCGACCAACGGCATGATGCGCATAGGCACGCCGTAAACAGCAACAGCCGTGTCGCAGACCAATTTGATAAAAGGATCATC
>CAISEG010000185.1 GCA_903884265.1 uncultured Anaerolineales bacterium
CGGAGGCTGGGATGAGTTCAAAACTTTACAGCTCCTGATTCCCCCTGTGCTGGCCTACCAGCATGTGATTTGGGATGCCACGGACCGTTTCCTGGCTGACCTGACCCCCGAGGGGCTGGATCGACAGGTAAATTTCGCCGGCAGGCAGGTTTCGGTGGCTGAAATGTTGATCATATCGGTTGTTCACACAGCCAGCCATGCCGGAGAGATCGCCGCGGTCAAAGGCATGCAAGGCATCCAGGGTTTACCATTCTAATCATCCACCCACAAATTGTCTTTGTTGAATTGCAATAGAAATAAGAGGTTCATGAAAAGGGAGAGGCTTCATACCATGAAAAAATATATGCTGTTTATGGTTCCGTGCCTGTTGTGCCTCCTGGTTTCATGTGGTGGAAATGGCCTTACCACGCCATTATCTCCAACTACCAACGCTCCTCTCTCCACCGCTGTTCCGTTTACGCCAACCTCTGCGCCTGCATTATCACTGGATGATTTTCAAAATAAGGAATTCGTGGGGGAGGATGATATTTATTCCATTTACCTGGTAGATCGCACGGGCGGAACAGATGCTGCCCCAACGGGAGAATTGCTTGTTTTCAATAAGAGCACAGCTCAACTTATAAAGATGAGCGGATCTTTCACGGTGATTCTTGCAGGCGGGACGATTGTTTTTGATGACGGGCTGGGCAAATACGTTTTGCTTTCCATTGGCACCTATACTTCCCGAAATGCAGTCGTGCTTTCACTGCAGCTCCAAAAGCAGGCGGTCAATGTCTTTTGCATGTCATCGGGACTATACTATCCAAATGAAGACCATTTATTCTGGAATGACTATATCCTTATCAACAATTGCGATACCTTCACGAACCGGCCTTGGGGAATGGGAGAGGCGCTAAGCGTTACCGCAATAGATCTTATCACTGGGACGGAAACATTCATTGCAAGATCAGATTTGACCCATCAATACTCCGTAAAACAGATCGAAGGGCATACTTTACGGTACGGCGAGACCTACGTTGAAAATGGGGCCGATTGGCAGGATCCAGCGAAACAAAAAACGGATGAGAAGACGTACGATCTGACTTTATTACCCTAGCACTAGGTGCAGAGAGCCGCCCAACCCAGCGCCTCCCGGCGGTGAGTGGCCCCGCGCTGCATCTGAGCCAATCCGTTGGGCGGTTGGTATCGGGATTATTTTTTAATTCACTATGAACACGATCGACAAAAATAAACTGAGCTACTATCTGTCCGCCTGGGATCTTTCGAACCCGAAATTTCTCACGCAGACCATGACGAGCCGCATATATACGGTCACATACGGCACCGGGATAGCGATCCTTAAACTGCTCTCTCCATCCGAGACAGATGAGCAGAGGGGCGCTGTGGCCCTGCGCCACTTTGATGGCCATGGAGCGGTACGTTTACTACGTTACGACGAAAGCGCCCACCTGCTGGAATACGCCGCAGGGGCCGAACTTGTAACATTAGTCGAGCGGGGTGAGGATGAAAATGCAACCCGGATCATCGCCCAGGTGATCGAACAACTTCACAGCGTTCCGCAAAATATCCCCCACGCTGGCCTGGTCCTGCTCGAGCACTGGTTTGGCGGGTTGTTCAACAAAGCTGCGGCCGATCGGCAAGCGGGTATTGAGTCTATCTACGTGCGGAGTGCCTCCCTCGCTGAGCGGTTACTCGCGGCCCAGCGCGATGTGCGCGTGTTACACGGTGATATCCATCACCGCAATATCCGTCAGTCCTCCCGCGGCTGGCTCACCTTCGACCCGAAAGGCTTGGTTGGCGAGCGCACCTACGACTGCGCCAACACGCTTTGCAACCCGGTTATGCCAGAACTGGTCCATAATGAAACCCGCCTCCTGACCAATGCGGCCATCCTAGCGGATACGCTCGCACTTAACCTGTCGCGCCTGTTGGCATTCACCTACGCCTACGCCTGCCTGAATGCAAGTTGGTGGTCACTGCGCAGCGGCACACAAGGCGCAGAAGACATAGTACAGTGGCATCTCAAGGTCGCTCTGATCATCGAACCACACGTCAAGCTCTTGTGAGACAAGATCTAATATTTCATAATATCGCCGCCCGCCCAACCCCGCCTCCAGCGGATTGAGGCCTTCCCCCCCTCGCGCCTCGGCTGCCGAACCCTGTCTGAGATCCATTCTGCCTTCAGGACCGATCTTGTGGGGGCGATCCATGCTGTCGCTCTTTTCAACTCTATCGCCCATCTTCCCCAAAAGGCGAAAAAGGCTTATTGTTTTTAGGACAAATTGGTTATATACTGAATTTATAGTTCATGCAAAATTGCATGTTATGAAAGATTTTTTATTGAATTATAGTTAGCCCGCTCGTCGGTGTGATGGTCAGAAAATCGTGGTCCTGCCCACCATATTTCGCAAGCCATGTGAGGGATGCGTGGAGAGAGAATATGGGAGCAATGAAAGAAGGAGGGCTTATAAGCTAAAAGAACTGAACTGATACTCGACTCTTGACTATTAACCGTTGATGCATCTCATTACAAATCGTACCCAATTCACAATTTTGGAGGGCAATATGATTACCTTCAGCGTCCTGTACCCGAATACGGATGGCAGTAAATTCGACATGGAGTATTACTTGAGCAAGCACGTACCCATGCTCCAGCAAAAGTTGGGGGCTGCGTGCAAAGGTGTATTGGTTGAGGCTGGGCTAGGAGGGGCCGAACCTGGAGCACGTGCGACCTATATCGCAATGCTTCATCTACATTTCGATTCGGTAGAGGCATTCCAAACGGCCTTCGGACCTCACGCGCAGGCGATTATGGAAGATGTTCCTAATTACACTGACGTCCAACCCGTAGCACAGGTAAGCGAAGTTAAGATGTAAGAACCAAAGACATGAATACGGGCTAACACAGCATGCACTGGACGCTGGGGATTCTGTGCGCTTCACAAGCAGTTTTCTACGCCTTTTCATTTTCCGCTCGGACGGGGTTCCCCCGTCCGCCCCAGCGCCAGTAACGAAAACCGTTATGCAGAAATCAGGGGTCCGACGAGACCCAATTCGGTAATATCACCTGCAGGACCAACCCGGCCGTGGCGGAAAACGTATGGAGTGAGATTCCTTCTGCCTTTTCCGGGAGTAAGTATTCACTAAGAAGGAGGTTGCGTCATGAGTGACAGAGTGGATGTGAGATCAGTTGGGCTGAAGGCGGCAGCGAAGGTTGAGGCGATGTACGATAGCAGTCGTCCCGGGTTCGTTCACGCTAGCCGCAAGCCCGAAAAAAGACAAGGTTGGACCGAGCTGACATTCCCTTCCGGCTTGATCTGCACCACCAACAGCGCCCCTATCGAAACGGAGCTAATGTACAATGAGATATTCGAGGGCAGAGAGTACCTTCGGTCCGGCATCAAGCTCGGCGATCACGACACTATCATTGACGTCGGGGCCAACATAGGCATGTTTTCCATGTATCTTCTCACCAACCTTGAGAGTCCTAATGTTCATGCCTTTGAGCCGGTTCCCGACACGTTCGAGGCGCTGCAGCAGAACATGGAACGCTATCCTCGTGCCAATGTCCACCTTTACAACACAGGGTTAGGCGCTTCTGCTGATTCTAGCATGGCAATGACCTTCTTTCCCAACATGACAGGCAATTCAACCGCCCATCCGGAGTGGAAGGCAGCTCAGCGTGAGTTACTCTCCAAAGCATTTACGAGCGACGAGCTGCTCGTTATATACACCTCAGAGGAGATAACGGTACCGAGCACAACGCTTTCCAACTTCATTCGGAAAAACGCGCTCGACCGCATAGACCTGCTAAAGATTGATGCGGAGGGTTGCGAGGTTGATATCCTGAACGGCATTGAAGCCGGTCATTGGTCACTCATTCAACAACTAGCGATGGAAGTCCATGATGAGGCAAAACTGTTGTCCACGGTCATCAATATAGTGACGACGAACGGCATGAAAGCGACCGTCGATGATGCGAGTAGAGACCCCATGGGCACAGTGATCATGACGGCTATCCGTCGGTAGGGCTCTTCTCTGTAACTCCGCC
>CAISEG010000186.1 GCA_903884265.1 uncultured Anaerolineales bacterium
CATGAAAAACATGGAAAAGCTTAAAAACGCCATGCTGCCGGGGAAGGTCTATCGACGCAAAGAGCTCTCGGGCTTTTCAACGGCTGTAGACCGGGACCTCAAGACCCTTGTGACCGCTGGCCAAGTTCAGAAGCTGGCGGGAGGCCTCTATTATCGTCCCCGCACGAATCCATTCGGTGTTACGCCTCCTGAAGACCGCGAGATCGCTCGCGCCTTCCTTAAGACCGATGATTTCCTGCTCACCTCGTACAATTACTTCAATCAGCTCGGTCTTGGCCTGACCCAGGTCTACAATGACTATGTGGTCTATAACCACAAACGGTCGGGCTGCTTCCTCCTGGGCGGGAAGCGATTCAAGTTCCGCCTGGTTCCCGCTTACCCTCGCAAATTGAGCAAGGAATTTCTCCTTGTTGATCTGCTGAACAACCTGAAGTATCTGCCCGACAACACGGACCTTGTACTGCGGAATCTGAAGTCATGCCTGAGGGATTTCAACCGCCAGGCGGTACGCGAACAACTTGCCCGATACGGACGCGCCGCGACACATGCGGCTCTTGAAGAAGCGTATGCCCCAATTCATCCATGAGTTGCCCGGAGCGAAAGTCTTATTTGAAATCCTGGGCGCGGAGAAAAAGCTTCTCCCCATCGTCATCGAGAAGGATTACTGGATCATGCACTGCCTTTGGGGTTTGCAGCGGAACGGCTTTCTTTTTGAAATGAAAGGCGGCACTTCGCTGTTCAAAGGATGGGGCTGTATTGATCGCTTCTCTGAAGATATCGATATTCGGTTTGAGCCTCCTGCGGGCCTGAATGTCAAGGGAGATAACCCGGCGCCAGCAATTCTCGGTGAACGTATTTCGGCGTCCGGCGCGGTGCGTCAGACGGTGCCGAAGAGCCAACAGAAACACGGCATTCACGTAGAATCGACCCTGAGCGTACTCTTCAGCGATTGGGCGGTAGCGCTCCGTGGCTAAAAAGGAGAACTGGGAGACAAAAAGGAGCCAGATTCTTTGTGGGAATCGAAGAATGTGTGGGATCAGCCGAGGATCAGGAGAAGGCTGGCAGCGGGGGAGAATTGATGCGTTGCAGCACCTCATCCCAGCTGACGAACAGGAACAATCGGAATGAGGCGCGAATGGCGTTCCAGTATTCCCTTCGAGCACTGAAACGCGCTCTTGCCTTCTGGTACAGCTCGTCGGTGAGTTCAAATATTTGATGGAAGAAGAATGCCAGCAGGTTCAGCAAGAACAAGGCTTCCGACAGGTAGTGGCTGCCGTGACCGAAATTGTGCTCCAGGTGATAGCCCTGGTTTTTGAGGGTATTGAAGGACTCGTTCTCGATTTTCCAGCGGGTGCGGCCCCCACGGGTGATCCACTCCACGGTATCCGCGCTGAGGCTCAGGTCGGTGACCCAACTGTTATGATACCCGGGACTGCCGTCTTTGTGAATGATCCTGTACTCCAGGAAGTTGACAATCGGGCTTTTCGCGCTGGCGTTCAGGGGTACCTCTGTGACCCACTCATAGAGATGCCGCCGACCCTTCTCATCAACACGTTCTTTATGCTCCAAGAGTTTTCCTCGACGCAAACCCTGGATGTTGGAAAACAGGTCCTTGTGGTCGTCGGGTTTGGCAACCAAAATAAAGTGCAGAGGGTGCTGCTCCTTTCCTTTGATTTCTTTGTCCAATAAAAGCTCGATAAATGGCTGCTTGGAGTACAAGCCGTCGGCGACGATGATGAACGGCGGTCGGGGATAATCAAAGCGGAGACGGGCGATGAGGCGTTTGGCTGCGTTGATCTCGCAATCCTGCTTTACCTTTCCATCTTCGTTGCCGATGAACTCTGGAGCAAGCGGGATGACCTGGTGGAGGTCGGGATGCACCACTGTGGCTTGAAGGATCTGGTGGGAGTACTCTTTCCTGCCGTCTCTGTGCTCCTTCAGCAAACAGCGCGGACATTCCAACCGAGAGCTGCCGAAGTATTGGGATCCATCCAGAGTCAGCAGATACTCGTCATGTAGAAAGCGCAACGGATGCAAAACCCCATGATCTGCCAAGCGCTGGAAAATCTGGGAATAAACGCCGATGAGTGGTTGATGGGAATGGCGATCGATGAGATCGCGCAACTGGCTGTCCACGGGGATGTGGTGAACACCGAAGACGCCACGCAGGTTATTGCTCTGAAGTTCATCTTCAAAGCGGCGTTGGAACTCCAACAACGAGGGGTCTTGGAGATAGAACATGGCAAAGCTGCTGAGATAGCAATCGCGTAGAAGGAATCGGACCTTCGCTTGTTGGCGGGTATCGTCGATGAGATCGATATGCTCGGCTATGCAGCCCAGAAGCGCGGGGAACTGCAGCTGCGGCGGGCCCCGGCTTCCTTCTTCCCTCCCCATCGTGGGGATAGTAAACAAAAAGATATATGGTAATGTCTAGTCTAGCTATAATTGCTTGTACTGTATATGATTATAATACTCGCTGTCTTGAATAGGTTTCCCCTGGCATGAAATTGCTGGAAAAACCGGCGAAATTCGTTCACCGAGAATTGCTGG
>CAISEG010000187.1 GCA_903884265.1 uncultured Anaerolineales bacterium
GGAGATGGTTTTGCGCAGGGTATCCACCACAATGTGGCAATCCTGGCACTCGGCGATATGGCGTTCGACCTCTTCACATACTTCTTCGTTTAGCGTTCCGTCCACATAATCGGCCAGTGATCCCAGCAGGGACCGGCATTTTGAATGATCGTGTGCGGTCATTTTTTACTCCTTTTGTCGAGCCGGTCGCCATAATATTTGCTGAGGTCCTCCCGCAAGCGTAAGCGTGCCCGCAGAAGGCGGGTCTTCACGGCTGTTTCGCTCAAATCAAGCGCCTGGCCGGTTTCCTGGATGGACAGACCTTCGATATCCCGCAGTACAAAAACAATACGTAAGATCTCCGGCAAGCGCCTCACGGCATGATCCAGGGCAGCCTGGGATTCGGACGAAAGGAATTCTTCTTCCGGTAAACAGCACCAATCCGTGAATTTTGCTGGTGTGTAATCGCTGTTTTCATCATCTTCCGGCACAGCATCGCTAAAAGGTATCTCGGGGCGCTGTTTGCGCAGCAGCATAAGGGCTTCGTTGGAGGCGATCCGGTAGAGCCAGGTGGACAGACTGGACCGGCCTTCGAAATCCTTCAGGTGTTGGAATGCCTTAAGGAATGTATTTTGCAGCACGTCTTCGGCATCTGTCGCACTGCCAAGCATTTTTAACGCCAGCCGGTAGATGGGCCCGGAATAGGCATCCACCAGCCTGGAGAATTCTTCACGGTCTCCTCCACGCAAAGCCTCAACTGATAGATCAATTTTGTTCTGAATCATTAGATGATGCCCTCAGCAAAAAAGTTGCTGTTCAGAGTATACTCGAATCACAAAAAGTTCATGACATAACACACGGACGAATGTCTAGTCTTTTAGGATGTTTGCCACTAGAAAGGAAAGGCTGCTTTGACTAATATCCACCTTAATAATGAACCTCGAGAAGTACACTCACCTTGCCTTTTTTAGCGGTCTTTCTGCGGCTGATATTCAGTTGCTGGCGCCCGTTTTCGCACCCCAAACCTGGGTAGCAGGAACGGTTGTTTTCGAGCAGGGTGACTATGCAGAATATCTCTACCTGGTGGCTTCGGGGGAACTCGCCATCCGCTACAAACCGGAGGATGGGCCGATGATGAACGTGACGCACATTCAGCCCGGTGGGGTTTTCGGCTGGTCCGCGGCGATGGGCAATCCTACTTATACATCAGGTGCAGTCTGTGCGCTGGATAGCGAAGTTCTGCGTATCCGCGGTACAGACCTGCGCATGTTGGGCGAAAAGCATCCTGAACTGGGTAAGGTCATCCTGAACCGGCTGTCAGCAATCATCGCGCAACGCCAGCTTAGTCAACAGAGCCGGGTGAATTCCATGTTGGCTAATGGGATGCGCCAGCAATCGAATAACTAAGGAGCTATTGCCATGTCTGAGAACAGAGCAGATCCAAAAGCCGAAATCCAGATGAAGGCCCTGGTCGAACAGTTGAGCGCTTATATTGAAACCTTCCATGGTGGGTCGGCCGAATATGTTTCGTTTGACGGGAAGGTACTCAAAGTGCACTTGGGTGGTTCCTGTCTGGGTTGCCCGCTTTCGCCATCCACGCTTCACGGGTGGGTGGAAGGCACGGTGCGCCAATTCTTTCCGGATATCGAAAGCGTGGAATCGGTCTAAGTCCATCCTTGATAGACAAAAACAAAATAGCCCCTTGCTGAAGTGCAAGGGGCTGTCGCTTTGTATCAAAGGTGGTTAATTCGATCTGACTGAACTAATCACCATCACACCGCCGGCAATCAATAGAACACCGATCCAAGCGTATTCCAGAACGCCAACAAACGGTGTGCCAAGGAAGAATCCAAGCAGGAGCAGCACCGCGGCCGGGATAAAAGCCCATTTCATCTTTGCCAGCAGAGCAACGAGCAGGAAGGTCAGTCCCAGGCCGACGAAGAACACGCCACCCGTTTCAACGATGTTGAAGGCTTCAGTCAAAGCAGATGTGAATCCCAGCGTCAGCAATACGCCACCAGGGATGATGGCCCACCATTGAGCTGGTCGCCGGAGATAGACAGCCCAGAAACCCACGCCGATGCCCCCCAGGAAGGCCAGTCCGCCCCAACCGATTTTGTCCAATAGCAAAGTTGAAGCAGCCATGCCAGCCAATGTGAAACCGGGGATGGCAGCCCACCATTTCAAACGGTCGCTGAAGAACCAGAACAGGAAGATGCCCGCACCGATCGCCAGTAACCCCGCACAGAAGAAATCGGTAGCCCCTTTAAGGACGCCAGTCTTGTCGAGCAGCATTAAAATGCCCCCCAGGATCAATGCAGCTCCAATGAGAATGCGATAATCGAAACGTTTCATTTTGTACTCCTCTAGTTTACTTCGATCGAACCTACGCCGGCATCGATGGTCATATCGACCCGGTTGGCTGCTGTACCGTAATCGGTGGATTGGTACAAACCGCCGTCGAGGCGGGGGAAACGGGGATTAATGTTTACAGAAGCGATACCGGTCTTGACCCGGATGCTGGCTGCCACGCCCAAAGGGACACTGACTTTGAGGGATGAAGCGCCAGTGTCAATATCCACATGCGTATTACCAGCATTGGCGGGTAGGGTCAGTTCGGTGCTGCTCGCCCCGGTATCAATATCCAGGTCGGTAAGTTTGAGATCGCTCAGATCAAGGATCGATGCGCTCGCTCCGCTGTCAATTTTCAAACTCAGCGGGATATCAGGATTGAGGCGAATATCCCAGTCCAGGCTTTCCCCCGGCCACCATGCCCAGACCTGTCGCGACGTGCGCAATTTAACCTCCAACCTGCCTCTCTCCACATGGCTCTTGTAGCTCAAACCGTTTCCAAAAGTGCCGTTGATAATTTCATCGGGCCCGGCACCGGAGTGCAGGGTAAGCCTGCCAGCGCCGTGATCAAGTTTGACATAAGCGCTTGTGGCCCCCTCGAGGGGGATGGACGCCTGTTCGCCTTCGATTGGCCGTTTCCGGAGAAAGAATCCGACAATCAACCAGACGCCGAACGCAATGATCAGAAGCGGCCAGAAGTAGCCGAAGATATCACCGGCAATTAAACCCATTTGCTTCAACAGAAGCAGTGCAGCCAGGACGATCAATATGACGCCCCAAAAAAGATTGCCTCGTCTATGCATGTTAATATCCTTTCTTATTTGTGCCGCAGGATACCGCCTACGATCAGCCAGATACCCAGCAGGAAGAGCAAGGCGATGGGGACATAGGCGCTGTATGGGCCGAAAATGGTCCAGGCATTAAAGATGGTGGCGAAGATGGTAAACAAGACGGCGCAGGTGAGCAGAAGTTTCAATCCTTCCCGTAAACTTGCCATGAAATCACCACCAATAATGCCAGACAGAATTCTACCAACACCAACAAAGCCCGGGATCAGAGTCCACAGATATGCCCAGGACTCCCAGTTATTGGTTGAATTCTGATAATACAGGATGCCGCCTATCCCCGCTACGATACAGGCTGGAATAGCCATGTCAGGAGCACCGACCAGCAATCCAATGACCAGGAGGGCTGCTCCAGCAAACATGACCCACATTGGCCATTCAAAGGATAGATGGAGGATATTTGCAAGATCGGGTTTGATACGGGCTGCGATCAACCAGCCTGCCACCAGGATAAGGAGCAAGCCTAGAACCAACTGCGTGCGATTTTTCTTTTCCATTCGTTTTCTCCTTCTGGAAATTAATGTTCCTAGAGTATGTACGCCAAAGACATAAAAAAGTTACGACAAGCGCCGGATCCAATCTCGAGGCAGGTATATTGCATGTCGATCATGGCTAATTTATTATATGGTCTATCTGGGAAAATGTGTCTATCAATTAGCTGAATTTTCACTAATAAAAGGTAGTCAGTATCGGGCGCGTGTAAATTGGATTTATCCGGGAGCGGTCATTTTCGTCGAAAAGTCCTGACCGCACCCAGAAGTGCCAGAGTGATTATTGAGCCTAGGCAGGACAAGCTATTTCCGTGACCATCCGGTTCCGGCGTGGTCGCAGGAGGTTTTGTTATTTGGAATGTCGCTGGGGTCGAAGGTTGAGTCGCTGCCGTAGGAAGGACTGCCGCGGGGTGTTGTGAAATCAACCCATCTGCCCAAAGGTGATAATAGATATTCAGCAGGGGCAGGAATTCCTCGGTGGCCTTGCGGCTGCCAGCTTCAGAGGCGTGATCATCGCTGGATGGGTAGGCAAGGGTATTGCTCCTGCCGTAAGTGTGCTCAAGGATGCCGTTGCTGTAACGATGGTGGGCGTCACTGGCAGTGATAACGTTATAGAAGTCAAAAACAGCGACATTGGGAAGAGTGTAGTTGTTCTCATCCAGCCAGTCCTTGACCAACCACTGGTTGAAGGCGCGGGCGTTTTCAGCATAAGTCGGGTCGGATAGCGGTGGAGAGGTGATGATGATAAAGAGTTTGTCAGGGCGGGGGGCAAAGTATTGGAGGATCTTGTTATAAACGTATTTGGCATGGCCAACCGTCAGCCAATCGTCTGCAGATGGCGAATCGTCCGGGCTGCCTTCCAAGGCAGATTTTGGGAAGCAGGACTTGAACATGATGATCTGATTCTCACCTCCGGGATCATCCGGAAGACGTGTGTAGCTGAAGTTCTGCCCACTCTCGTTAAATACAGCTTTCACAGTGACGGGTGTCTTTCCGCCGCTGAACCAAACCGTCCAGTTGGGGATGTCGGTCCGGCCTCCAATGGAATCAGGGCACCGGCCATAGTTGGTATCGCTGACGAAGTAATTGTTGGCAGCTAGGGCGTGTCCCGGACCGCCGTAGTCATCCCGCAGCCAGTTCTCACCAGTGGAGTGATAGGTGAAGATGAGTTTGACCATATGGTCTGGGGGATTTGGGTTGTAATCCTGCTGGACAGTTGAAGAGGAAGCAGTGGGGGTCGGTAAGGCAAGAATGATGGACACTAAGACACCCGAAACCGAGAGTACAAGGGAAAACCGGGATCGTTTTATTTTTCAACTCATTCCGAAGGATTGAAAGGCGGGCCTGAAGCGACCGGCAACTGGATTATTTCCGAGAATTAATTTTGATGCGCCAATCTTTGATGATAAATGGCAAATACAAAAGCAGAAAAACAGCAAAACCGATCGATTCCATATAGATCAGGTAATACGGCCAACGTGGGAGCGCATCCAGCAAGCTGGCTGTGGCAGGTTTTGCGTTGATGTAGAGAAAATCCGTTCCGAGCAAAAAATTGATCGGAAAAATGACCAAGGCGTAGATATTCAAGCCGATCACCACCCGCCAAAAGGACTTCCAGGTTGGCCGGAAGCCTTCCACGGTGGTCATAAATATGCCGGAGGTGATTAAGAGACCGTGCGAGATCATGGTCTGGAAGACGCGGTAATGGGGAAAGCCATAAATCCCCGCGTCAGGCGTCAGCAGGGCCTGCATGGCGCCGCCAATGCCGATGAAATAAACGAACTCGTAGATCGGGTAGATCTTGAAGATCAACATAAAACCAGCCAGCCAGATCAAGAGGCTGCAAATGTGCAGGGGCAGCATCGTCTGGACGGTCCAATGTCCCCAGTACAGATTCCAGAGGTGCCAGGAGGCCTCATCCGTCCACAGCACGATGGCCATTGTCCACCGGACGATGCGACGGGTTTTCTCAGAGGTCTTCCTAAAACCAAGCATGCCAATATTAATCAACACAATAACCAGCAGGGCAACCAGATGCCACAACCCAAACAAAACGAACGGCGCACCGGTGTAATCATAAGCAAAATATTGAGACATAAAAACTCCTGTGTTACCCGTGCAAAGGTTTTGCAGCCATCAAGCGGAACCATCAACCAAGGGTCTTAGAATCGCTGCTGTTTCCCTTGAAACAGAACATCCATAAAGCCTTGCAGATCAATTCAAACTATTTAAAATAACCTTCTGCCTTTAATATCCCATTGAAAGCCAGGCAGGCATCCGCCTTCCCTTTTAATAACCAGCCTGACTCAGACGGGCAGTAATGTTCCTCGTATTCGCGGTCGATCCATTTTAAAGCTGACGGGCTGGCGCCAAACTGGTCCGTCTGGTTCCGGAATACGATCGAACGCAAACTACGGATGGCAGCCAGCAGCGAGTCGCCGAAAGTTCCGAATTCGAAAGTGGTGGCAAAATGGTGCATTTGCGGGAATTCGTTCTTGACCAGTAAATATTCCCAGTCGATCATGTCTCCCTGGATGCTGTAAAAATCGTTCGGGTTCGCCTCCATTACGCGCGGCACATCGTACTTGTCCTGGGTTTCCCGAGCGCTCATCTTCTCGAGCGGCGAATTCACCAGGCTCATCTGCATCCGGGGACCGTAACCGCTGTGGAGATCCAAGTGCAATAGATGCCCATAATTGGTTAGGGTCTTGTGGATTAGATCCTTCATGAAAATGGTTTCCTCCTGCAGACCCCGACCTCCAAAGTAGACACCATGCGGGTTGTCGTACTGTCCGCGCAGTGTCGCTTCACGCATGCGTACTACACCGTAACGCAGTAGCATGGAAGCCGTCCGCGCCAGAAAGAAAACCTTTTCCCCAAAAACGCCTTGAAGTGGATGCTTTGGCTCCAATAGCGGAGAGAGCAATGTGTAATCGGGGTTTAAACCGGGAAGCGTGTTGAAGTCATCCACAAAATTGCGGTTTAGATCCACGTTATTGGCGTTCACCCGGCGGTGATGTTTCATACCCCAAGGGTTGATGGCATGGATGATCAACAGTCCGGTCCTCTTTGGGTCCAACCTAGGGAGGAATTCCTCAACGAAAACCTGAAGCATAGCCGAGCCGACATACCCTTCAATACCATGCTCGCCGGTGGTCAGGATCAACAACCGCTCCTTTGCCTGGATGGGGTCAGCAGATATCCAGTCGATGGACAGGTCTTCCTCGCCAGGCAGGAAATGGCTGTTCATCCGCGCTGCCGGCCAGTAGGTCTGAATGACGGTAAGGTCGTTATGGAATCGCTGCTGGGATTCTTTATAGGAGGCTGGAATGGTAATCATCGGTATCCTTAAAAAGGTCCATAATGAATGAGCACAGCAATACCGAGGAAGGCGACTGTCGCCAGGAAGATCCAGAGCCACAATTTAAGCAGCCACTTAACCCATTTGTGGTACGGCACAACCGTCAGGCTGAGGGTGATGAGCAGAGCAGCGTTGGTGGGATAGACCAGATTGGAGAAACCATCGCCAAAGCAGTAAGCACTGACAGCAATCTGCCGGTTGACGTGCACAAGATCAGCCAGCGGCATCAGGATGGGGATAAGCAACAGAGCTTTGGCTGAGCCGGAGGTAATGAAGAGTTCCATGACCAACGTCAGGCCATAGATCGCCAGCGCAGCTGTGAAGGGGTTGAGACCTGTGGTGAGGGTCGAGGCCCAGTGCAGGATTGTATCCAAGATGCCGCCCATCTGGACAATATAACGAACACTGGCAGCCATCATCAGCAACGGAACCGCCGGAGCTATACCCAGGAAACCATCCCAGGCAGCCTTCCAAACGGATTTCCCCACCCCGGCAATCAGTCCGGCTCCGATACCGCCAATGACGAACAGCAAGCCGGTGATGGGCAAAGCATAGTCGGAGAGAAAAGTGATGAAAGGCGATGCAACGAGTACCGCCAGGATCAGAGCAAAGAAAACCACCAAGAAGACGATCGCCTGCCGCATGCGCGGGTCATCGGTCTTATCGACCTCGAAGGATCCGAGACGTATGCGTTCTTTCTGGTCTTCCTGGAAGACAGGCGAGGCTTCAGGGTGCTTGTCAATTTTCTTGGCATAACCGCGCAGGAACAGCGCCAGGATGGCATACCCCACAATAAACAGGATGAGGCGCGGCAAAGCACCCGAGAACATGGGGAGCCCGGCGAGTTTCTGAGAGACGCCGATGGTGAACGGGTTGAAGACTGCCATTGAAAAACCCACATTGGTGGCCAGGATGGACATACCCAGGCCGACAAGTGAGTCCCACCCGAGAGAAAAGGATAGGGCGATAATAATGGGTACAAGCGGGATAACTTCTTCGAAAATGCCAAAGAACGCCCCCAGGGCCATGAAGAACAAGGTGATCATCAGCATCATTGCATACTTACGCCCGCCGAAGGTCTTGATAATGCGGGAGATGGCTGATTTCAGGATGCCGCTCTTGTCCATCACTGCGAAGGCTACACCAACCAGTAGGATGAACAGGATGATGGCAATTACGGTAATGTTGCCTTCCGCACCCAGTACTTCGAACGGCGCAGTGAACCAACGCCAGATGGGATAGTTTGGACGCTCCGTAAGTGTGAACGAGGTCGGATCAATGACCTGGCGTCCATCCTGTGTAACCCGGATATACTGTCCCGCCGGGACCACGCGCGTCATGATTCCAGCAGCCATCATCAGAATGAAAATGATAGCAACAGCCTGTATAAAGGCTTTTGTGCTGATCTGTGCACCGGATTTGGGTTGTGTCATGTTGTTCTCCTTAGGCTCAATGATGTATCGCGTTACAAAAAGAAAACCCCAAAAGGTTTAGGGATTACACAACTTTCCCTGCTAATTCCAGGCTGACCTGCCAGAGTTTCTTCGCAAGTTCTTCGTCATACGAGAGCGGACTGGACTTTTCAGGTTTGCAGTTGACAAAATACTTTCCGGTCACACCTTCCACCTCAGGCGAGGCAGCCAGGTAGATGCTGGTCTGGGCACCTTCTGCGGGCTTGCGACCGAACAGCCGGGCAGAAAATTTGGCAAACACGCGGAAGAAGATACCGTTGTTCAGAGAAAATCCTGTGTCTACGTAGCCGGGATGCAAGGCATTTACGGTCACTCCGATCCCATTCAACCTACGCGCAAGTTCGTAAGTAAAAAGAACATTGCAAAGTTTGGATTGTCCGTAGGCTCGGAACCCAGCGTAACGCTTTTCGCCCTGCAAATTGTCAAACTCCAGCCTGGCACCCATGTGGATACCTGAGGCCACATTGACCACGCGCGCCGGGGAGCTTGACTTTAACATGTCTAGCAGGAGATTGGTCAACAGAAAGTAATTCAGGTGGTTGAGGGCGAAGGTCCTTTCTAAGCCATCGGGAGTGATAAGACGCTTGTTGAAAAAACCCCCAGCGTTATTAACCAGAACATGCAGCCGGGTATGGTGTTGCTTGAAAACAGCAGCAGCCTGCTTAATACCTGTCAGAGTGGATAAATCGGCGGTAATGTATTCGACCGGATTGGCGGTTTCGGTTTTAATCGTCTCGGCCACCAATGCACACTTATCACCATCTCGGCTGATAATGGTCACCTGCGCACCCATCCGGGCCAACTCACGTGCCGTCACCAGCCCTATGCCGTTGGTTGCCCCGGTCACCAAAACGGTTTTTCCTTTCATTGGAGCATCCATGAAAACCTCCTATAAAATGGTTGTTTCGGGCATTCCGGTGAAAGAGGAAGTATTTGGGGGTGGTGGGCGAACCTCGACCACCACCTTTAGCCATCCCATCACCACAGCGATTTCCAGAAAGAAAAATGAGTGGTTGTAGTTTATAGCAAAAAGCATCTTGCGTCAAATAGGGAGACCATGATAAAGTAGATCCTGGAGGAACCATGGACTTTTTCCAGATTGTCGAGGATCGTCGATCGATGCGAAAGTATGCCGACACGCCGGTTGAGGCGCAGAAGTTACAGAAAATCCTAGAAGCCGTCAACCGCGCACCCTCAGCGGGGAATCTGCAGGCGTACGAGGTTTATGTTGTGCGCAAGCCAGAACAGCGCCGGGAGTTGGTAAAAGCGTCCGGGGAACAGGAATTCCTGGCCGAGGCGCCCCTGGTGCTAATCTTTTGTGCGGAGCCAGACCGAGCTGCAGAAAGATACAAAAAGCGTGGCACCCAGTTATATTGCATCCAGGATGCCACAATCGCCTGCACCTTTGCCATGCTGGCTGCGAAAGCCCAGGGGCTGGATACCGTCTGGGTGGGTGCTTTTGACGAAGCGGCGGTGAGTGAAATCGTGCATATTCCCTCGGGTCAGAGACCGATAGCAATGCTGCCGATTGGATATGCAGGGAAAATGCCATCGGTACGTCCGCGGCGCGAGTTGAGCGATCTCATTCACGAGGTATAAGAACAAGACGGAGCTGCGAGCTTGATATTTCATTTCTGCATGACCTATTAAATAACAGGCACCTGGATGTTAGCAAACCAGGTGCTTCTTTTTTTACTTCCCAGCCTTTATATGACTGGCTGCATCGGAACAATCGCAGGCGGTGATCGTCTGGTTGCCGCGCGTCAGCGTACCCTGATAAGGAGCAGCGCCGATATGGGCGATCCAGCCATCCAAATTAAAAGAAATAGCGCTGTCTACGGGAATCCATTCACCATTGTACTTGCGGGCAATGTGGATGTGCGTACCGGTTGCTGTCCCCCCCTCGCAGGATGGATAACCAACCGGGTCACCCACCTTAAGTTTCCGCCCGACCGAGACGCGCCCGGTCGTGGCCACATGCAGGTAGAGGATATCCCAGCCGGTGTTTTCGTTTCCATCCCCGTCAAGATCAAGCATTACCACACCCGTTTCCGAGCGGACCACCACTCCATTCGCCACAGCAGTTGCCAATTCCGTCGTTGGTACACAACCACCAACTGCCGCCGGCGGAGCAAAGTCTAGTGCAGCCCAGGGTAGGAGGCTCCCCCAACCTGTATGCGGCCCTCCGGTAAAAGACCAGGTATCACCCGCCGGGAATGGGAATGTCAACTCCGGTTGCTGAAGACTGACCGGAATATGGGGCTGGTCAACTTCCCAGGGGTCACCAAAAAGAGCCTGATAAGTATGCGCCAGACCCCCCGGTCCAATCGCACGCGTATAATCTTCCAAGGAATAATGCTGAATATAATAATACTGGAACGCCACCGTGGCTGCCGTCTGCCATGGATCGGGCCGTTCAATGTTCCCATCTAAATGCTCCAGGTTGGTCAGGCTCCCGGTTCGCCAGCCATAATAGCCGTTGTTGAGTACATTGGCTGCCCAGATCAGTTGCATGTAAAGACCAGCGTGAGTGTAATCTTCCTCGCCGAGGGGATAACTTCCGCTGGGCGGAACCGGTTGGGAGAGTGCCCCAGTCTGGTATTCAAGGACCGCCAGCAGGACGCGCGGGCTAATGCTATAGTTGATTGCCACGATATCCACGATCTCCGCTCCGGTGCGGTTGGCATCCGCCGCATAGGCGCGATAATCCTTCAACCAGCCGGGGTGACCGGCGACAAAAGCCCCAGTATCAAAACCGATGGCAGCCGGACCATTGACAAATTGGCTATCGGGTAAGATCTGAAAAGTTGTCCCCCAAAACGGAAGGTAATAAATCGGAATTTTCATTGGCATGCCGGGTGGCATGCTTGTGGCGTCGGCAGGAATATCCGGGTTGGCATCCATTATTTCGTGAATGGTGGTATTAAACCTGGCGGCCAGTGCTGGGAGCGTATCACCCGTCTGGGCAACATAGTCCACCAATTCACCAGGATTATATTCGGGGCGGGATGGCAGCGGCGTCGAGGTAGGACCCGGGGTTTGAGTCGCAGATACCAGCGAAGAGGTCAGGTCTGCTCCTTGCGGCAAACATGCCGCCAGCGAGAGAGCCAGGATGAGCAGGAAGGTGTTCTTTTGTCGTAACACGGGATTAAGGGCTATTCACCCGGGAGGCGGATAATTTGCGACTTGCCCTCACTTACCGGGCTGGCTGTGATGGTTCTCGTACCTTTCGTCAAAGTACCCTGGCGTAACTGACTGCCTGCATGCGTCGTCCAGCCGCTCAAGATGAACGGCAGTGGATCCCCTGCAGACACCCACTCACCGTTATATTTACGGGCAATATGGAGATTCGCGCCCGTAGCTAAACCACCTTCGCAGGAAGGGTGACCGATATGGTTTCCGGCAGTCACCCAGGTACCCGCCTGGATGTGGTCCTTGGTAGCAATGTGCTGGTATAGCACCACCCAGCCGGTCTGTTCGAAACCGTCCCCGTCCAGATCCAAGACAACGAAACTGGTTTCGGATCGCACGATCTCTCCGGAGGCGATAGCCACCACCCAGGCATTAGATTCGCAAGGCTTTTCATCCAGAGGGGGTGCAAAGTCCAAGGCAGCTAGGGCACTTTGATTCTCCCAAGCGGGATGTGGGCCGCTAGTGAAAGTCCACGGAACACCCACTTCAAACGGTAGGGTAAAAGGCGGTTGGGTCAGGTCTGGAGGAAAGAGCGGACCATATTCATGGGCGCGTTCCCAAGGGTCTCCAAACATGGTCGTGAAAAATAACGTGAAGCCAGTATCAGGATTAATGGCCTGCGTCCAATCCGCATAATCGAGGTGCTTGGTAAACATGTATTGCATAGCAACGGAACCAGCATTCAAGGATGGAGCCAACCGCAAAGTGGTGCCATCCGAAAAGGTCAAGTTGGTCAATGTTCCATCACGCCAACCGTAGTACCCGGCCAACAGTTCCTGGACAATAAGGCGCAATTGTTGATACATGCCAGGATAAAGGGGGTCATGATAACCAAGTGGATAGGTCTCGTCCACACCAGGATTGGGCTGTCCCTGCACCCAGCCAGTGTAATACTGGATGAGCGCAAGCAAGATGCGGGGGCTGATGGAACTTCCATATGCCATTCGCCGTATACCTTCAGCTCCGGTGATGATGCCATTGGACATGGGTTCGTGGTAGGTGCTCAGTTTTCCACCTGCCGAATTGACATAGCCCTCAATATCAAAGTTCTGCGCGCTGGGTGAGAATACAACTTCGCTATCCGGCATGATCGGCAGGGAGGGGGTCTGTGGGGTCTGCGACAGGCGATCGGGAATGACCAGGGTAGTACCCGGATTCAAGAGGCCGGTGGTTGGCAAGCTATCCGACGATTTGATCTCCGAGGCCTGCACACCAAAATGCAATGCAACCGCTTCCAGGCTGTCCCCCGATTGTGAGGAATAAACGATCGTAGGAGGGGGCGTAGCGGTAGTAACTGCCGAGGAAGTAGGCGTATTCGTTAGGGAAGGGAGGACTGTGGTGGCTTGGGTGGTTGACAGTGGGGTGTAAAAATTTGTCGAGGTAGGTTCAGGATATGCGGATTCTGTTCCAATGGATATGGATGTTGGTGTGGGGGTAGGTGTCTGATACGGATCATAAGTCCCCCACAGGTTGGAGCCACAGGCAGAGACGAGCACACCGGTAAGGAGGAGCAAAATGGCGGCCTTGTGCATGACTGAATTCATCGGGCCGATTATACCGCCTTTGCACCACCCGTTCTTGTTAGCGGTGGATCTGGTTGATGGTGCTATTGCCCTCATACGATTCGACAACTGCGCCATTCCGGGTGAGCGTGCCAACGTATTCCTCCCCTGTTCCGGAGGCAATCCATCCGCTGAGATCGAATGGGACCTTGCCATCCGCGGGTAACCACACGCCATTGAACTTGCGTACCAGATGGACATGCGTACCACTGGAAATACCGCCTTCGCAGGAAGGATGCCCAACTGGGTCTCCAGCGTGAAGGACTGTGCCCGGTATCACCCGGTCACGGCTTTCAATGTGCATATAGACAATAACCCAGCCAGTGCCTTCATTGCTGTCGCCATCCAGGTCCAGGATAACCACACCGGTACCGGTACGGGTGACAATTCCATCCGCAACCGCTGTGACCCAAGCATTGGTTTCCACACAGCCCAGCGCCTCACCAGGCGGGGCA
>CAISEG010000188.1 GCA_903884265.1 uncultured Anaerolineales bacterium
CGGCAATGGGCCTTTTCTTTTTATTGCTTTTCTTTCTCTTTGCCATGATGCGCCTCCCGAAAAGTATAGAGATGTCGCTGGATGGTTATTGATTTTACCTCAGGCGCGAATAAAATTAAGAAGGAAAGTTAGGGGCGGTTGGGCGCGCAGGGATGGAATTGTATAGAAAATAAACCTGTTAATGAGCAAAAGAGCAGAAAAGCGAAAAAGGGGCGACCATCAAGGTCGCCCTCACAAGATTTTTTTGAAATGAAAATGATTCAGATATTTATAGAGCAACAGATCGGTTCCGGTGAAAGGAAACGCGTTACGCAGGGATCGGCAAATGGATCACGATGGTTGTTCCCTGCCCCGGCAGGCTTTCCGCCCAAATGCGGCCTTTGTGCTTCTCAACAATGGAGCGCGCAATGGCAAGTCCCAGCCCTGAACCGCCGCCCTCACGCTGGCGGGATGGGTCGGAGCGGTAAAACCGGTCAAAGACACGGTCCAAGTCGCCTGCCACGATCCCCGCCCCGCTATCCTGAACCCGGATCTCAAGCATCTTATCAACAACTTGCCCAGATATGATCACCGACCCATTTTCAGGAGTATATCGCAGGGCATTATCCACAAGGTTGTTTAAAACCTGTGTCATCCGACCAGGATCCATGGAAATCTCAGGCAAGCCTGGGGAAGTCTGAGCTTTAAGGGTGATATTTTTCTGAGCGGCGCGGTGATTGTGAACGACACACACACTTTTAAGCAGTTTTGCAGGGGCAACCAGGCGAATTTCCATGGAGAGTTCACCCGCATCGGCCCTTGAAAGGGTGCGTAAATCTTCGATGAGATTTTCAAGCCGGGCGGCTTCGTCGCGGACGATCTCGAAGGTTTCAAGTGAGGGGGCCAAGACACCATCATGCACCGCTTCGGCATGCCCGAGGATGACGCTTACCGGTGTGCGTAACTCATGTGCAATATCGGCTGTCATTTGCCGGCGCAGCTCAGTGGAACGGGTAAGTTCCGCATTCATTTGATTGAACGAGGTTGCAAGTTCACCCAACTCGTCATGTGAGCGGACAGGGACTTCGTATGTCAACTTTCCGGAAGAAACAGCCCGCGTAGCAGCGGTCAATTCACGAATGGGACGGGTGAGGGTGCGCGAGAGCAAAAAGGCCAGGAGCAGAGCCAAACCAATAACGCCGATGGCGCTGAGAGTATAGATCCGTTTAATGCTGTTGAGAAAAGCTGTGTCGGCAGGGTTTACAGGAATATTTGGCTGGCGGGTGACCATCGTGCCAACAATAGTCCCATTTACTTTTATTAAAACACCACTCGAAACAACCGATTGCGGCAGAACAGCACCCACCATATCTCCCGGGCCTGCAACCACAACCCGATCATTCGTATCCACCAACGTAAAAAACCATTGGCCTCCCACAAACCCGCGCGGAGGAGGCTGTTGAGATTGTGGGGCAGACAAGGCGGTTTCCACGCCAACCCAAGTACCTTGGCTGGTATAGTAATCCGTCAGCGTGGTTACAATGCTGCTTTGATCCTGGTTGAAAAGGTAAGTCTTAAATTCCCGCTCTGTCATCCAACGGACAGAAAGCACGATCAGTAAAACGCTGATACTGCTAATGAGCAAAAAAGCAAGCAACAATTTGACATTGATCGAGCGCATATGATTCATTTCCGTATAAAGCGATAGCCAATGCCATAAACGGTTTCTATATAGCATGGCGAGCAGGGAACCGGTTCGATCTTGGCGCGCAGATTCTTGATATGCACATCAATCGCACGCTCATATCCCTTGTAACGCACCCCCTGCAAAATATCAAGCAAATCAAGGCGGGAGTAAACACGGCCCGGATAAGAGATCAACGCAGCCAACAATTCAAATTCAGAAGGGGTTAAATCCACGAAGCGGTCTGCCACTTTTACAGCGTGGTTGTCACGATCCAGGCTGATATCTGCAGCACGCAATATCTTCGTTTTTGACTCCTTTTCGCCACTGCGACGCAAAACGGCTTTGACACGAGCCATCAGCTCACGGGGGCGAAAAGGCTTTGTAACATAATCATCGGCTCCCAGTTCAAGCCCAACCACTTTTTCTTCGTCTTCTACACGAGCGGTCAATAAAATGATGGGCGTATCGTGTTCCATCCGGTAAAGCCGCATGAATTCATAGCCGTCCATTTCGGGCATCATGAGGTCGAGGATGATCAAGGCGGGATTCTCACGCTGCGCAATGGGCAGCGCTTCCAGTCCGTTCTGCGCGGAAATAACACTATATCCGCTCTGGGTCAGATATGTTTTGACCAGCGATACCAGTCGGGGTTCATCATCGACCACCATAATTGTTTTTTTCATAGGCAACCCATTATGGAATGAACACTTTCAGTATATCAGACTCCGGTAGTTGGGATGCAGCCTGAAGCGGGCGAGAAAGGACAGTGTTTCCCTTTTGGGGTGATCGTCTTCGCCTCGCTCCGGCGGTTTGCGATGTTATTTCCATGCTCTAAAAATGCCCGGATTTTCCCTGGGTGCCACCACCAATGGGGATGGCGGTGGCACCCAGGCAGGAAGTCTAGGGCTGGACTTTCTTTTGGAGGAGTTCGATCAGCGCTTTCAGCAGTGGCGCCGGGAGCTGATCAGCCATCCCATTCGATCTGACCGCCTGCGGAGTGGTGGACAAGCCTGATGCACCTGCCACTCCGGTATCACTGCCACCCGATGGAAAACTACCGGAAGGCATGTTACCGCCAGCTGGCATACCACCGGAGGGAGCACCAGAAGGCATGCCACCAGTTGGCGGCACACCACCGCCTGACGGCATTCCGCCGGTCGTGGACGAATCACCGGGCAGGCCATTTATGGCCAAGGGGGTGGAGGATGCGCCAGAAGCGTTGGCGGAGGTCATATTCTGAGTCATTAAAGCCATGACATCCGGTT
The DNA here is from genome assembly GCA_903884265.1 of uncultured Anaerolineales bacterium. GTDB lineage: Bacteria > Chloroflexota > Anaerolineae > Anaerolineales > Villigracilaceae > UBA877. The sequence continues at coordinate 2,932 of CAISEG010000188.1, forward strand.
GTGTCAGGTTCATGGAAGAGATCTGATCCATTTGGCTCGAAGTCATTGTGCTTTGGATCTGATCTACAACCGCTTGCATTTCTTCCGTTGCTGAAGTGCTACTGGTTGACAAAGATTGGAGCATCTGCCAAAGGGGCAGCAATTTTTTGGCTTGGTCAGAGGTAACAGCCTGATCAGTCGTTTCCAGTTTGAATGTGCCGACAAGGAGTTCGGTTGCCGTTGAGAGGGAAGCCGAAGTTCCTGTCTGCGCTGTCTGACCAGTCGTTGTCTTGCTGCATCCTGCCAGCGCAAACAGGATGGCAAGCATGGTGAGTATATAGAGTATTTTCTTCATGTTATTTTCCTTTCGTTATCGTTTATTCGTGTCTTAATGCATCAATTGGATCAAGCTGAGCCGCCCGATTGGCAGGGTAGAAGCCAAAGAAAGCACCTACAACAGCAGCTGAACCGAATGCCAGTAAAATAGAGCTGGGGACAATCACTGTGCGCATCGAGCTGACGGTACCAAACAGCCATGAGCCGCCGACGCCCACCGCGGTACCGATCATGCCGCCCACCAGGCTCATCAACAACGCCTCGGTCAGGAACTGCCAACGAATGTCGGTTGGCGTGGCACCAATGGATTGACGGAGACCAATTTCCCGGGTCCGCTCGGTCACACTGACCAGCATGATGTTCATGATGCCGATGCCGCCAACGATCAACGAGACGCCAGCCACCCATGCAAGCAGGGACCGAAAAGCGGAGGTGGTCGATTCCTGGGTGGCGATGATGTCCTCCTGGGTGGTAACCGTAAAGTCAAGGCTGTCCAGTGAAACGTTGTGACGCTTGGCAAGCAAGATCTGGGTTTGCAGGATCACATTGTCCATATCGGCCGTGTCATCCACCTGCACAAAGATCATGCGAATCTGGTCGCCCATGATCCTGGAAAATGGAGTTTGTGCGAACTTTTGCAGGACCACGGAGATGGGTGCGTAGAGGCGGGCATCGTAGTCAACATCGCCAACAGTCCCTTTTTCAGCCAATACGCCAACCACGGTCAAGCGGGTTGTACTAACCAGGATGGTCTGGCCGATGGCATCCGTATTTCCAAAGAGTTCCTGCGCCAGGTCAAAACCCAGCACGACCACCTTTTTCTTATTCGTAATATCATCGGCAGTATAGAAGCGCCCCTCTGCCAAGGTCAGATTGCGCACGCTCAAAAAATCTGGCGAAGTCCCTGTGATCGAAATCGAATCCAGAGAGACACTCCCAGCCTTGACGGTCTCGGAGGCGTCCTGCTCAACAACAACTCCCTTTACGCCGGATATATTTTCTTCGATGGCAGTAGCATCATCGTAGATCAACCCGCCAGAACTGCCTGCCACGCCAGGTCCCATGCGGCTAAAACTCGATGAAACGTATATCAGATTTGACCCCAAGCTGGTGATCTGGTCGCTGATGGTCGCTTCGGTACCGGCGCTGATGGCGATCATGATGATCACCGCGGCAACACCGATGATGATGCCCAACATAGTGAGCAAAGAGCGGACCTTGTTTTTTCCTATTGCTTCCCAGGCAATACGGAGTACTTCAGATGGCTGCATAATCAGCCTCCTTCTTAGCAATCGGGTGCGATGAGCTACCGTTGTGCACAATTGTGTCAATGTGTCCATCTTTTAAATGAATGGTGCGTTGCGTATGTGCAGCCACAATTGGATCATGGGTGACAATTACAATCGTCACTCCCTGCTTGTGAAATGTATCGAGCAGACCCATGATCTCTTCCCCAGAGCGGCTATCCAGGTTGCCGGTGGGTTCGTCAGCAATGATGACCACCGGATCGTTAATCAACGCCCGCGCAATGGCTACGCGCTGCTGTTGGCCTCCAGAAAGTTCCTGCGGTTGGTGGTGCATGCGATCTCCCAGACCGACCGCCTCAAGCATTTTTTCGCCGATCCCCTGCCATTCTTGCTGCGGGACCCTGCGTGTGCGGTCATAAAGCAGAGGCAATATCACATTGCGCAGGGCGGTTGTATGTGACAAAAGGTTGTAGGACTGAAAGACATATCCAAGCTTGAGATTGCGGATGGCAGCCAATTGAACTTTATCCAAGTTGCTTACATCCTCTCCATCCAGGATGTACTTCCCAGAGGTGGGACGCGCCAGACAGCCAAGAATATTCAGCAACGTACTTTTGCCTGAGCCTGACGGCCCCATGATGGCGACAAAATCACCCGCCTCGATCTGGATGTTCACATTTTCCAGAGCTGTCACGCTGACTCCGTCCATCCCATACACTTTGGTGAGATCGTTGGTTTCAATAATCATATGAACAGCTTTCATTTTGAGGTCTCCACGATACCGGTGGTAACCACATCCCCTACAGCCACACCTGAGGTAATGACAGCGAAGGTATCACTTTGCAAGCCAACCTCCACAGTCGTGAGTGTCGGCGTACCATTTTTCATGATAAAGACCGTGTAAGTACCGTCAGGCAATTCATGCAACGCTTCAACCGGGACAAGGACGGCATTCTTGGCCTGCCCGGAGATCACATCGATGCCAGCGTCCACACCGACCGGCAATCCAATATCGGCCACCGAATTGTCGAGCTGAGCCATCCCTTCGACCATCGTTGAGCCCTGGGTCGAAACCAGGCCGGGCATGACTTCGGTCACTTTACCGGAAAAAGTCTGGTTGGGCAGGGCATCAAAGCTGACGGACACATCGTAACCGACCTTAACGTTGCTCCAGTCACTGGCATCCATGTAGAATTGAATGTTAGCCTGGCTCAAATCGTCTATCGTCATGATCGTTCCTTGGACCGTATCGCCAACCTTGGTATTAAGGGTCATCACCAGACCTGAAATTGGCGCGTAAAGCTTGGTGCCATCGAGATCCTCCTGAGCAGCTTGAACAGCGAGTTTTGCCTTTCTTAATGCGTCCATCGAGGAACCGGTGGCATTGGCGGGTATTTCTCCACTAGTCAGTGCCGTCAGGTAGTCTTTGGCATTTATCAGCCTGGCGTTTGCCAGATCCAGGGTCGCCTGAGCCGCATCGGTTTGACGCTGGGTCGGTTTCTGCGCATAAACGCTGTAATAATAACTGGCGGTGTCGAACGCTTTCTGGGCATTATAGTAATCCTGGTAAGCTTGTGCCTCATTGGAGTTGTTTATATATTCCCCAACATTCAAATCATCGTAGATTTGCGCCACCCGATCCAAATTGGCCTTGGCAATGACATATTTGGCATAATAATCCTGGATGAGGGCATCATTTTGCCAATACTGCACGTTATTCAAAGCTATTTGTGCAGTGGTACCATTTGCCTGTGCCGTGGTGACAGCCAGTTCGGCATTCGCAATTGCCTCAGGGGATGTCAACTCAAGCAGAGCTCGTTGAGCATCTTCCAACGCGGTTTGCTCCGATGTGTCATCCAATTGAGCCAACAACTGACCCTTTTCCACTGTATCACCCAGCTTGATATTAAGGCTGGTAATTTCCCCGTTAACAGTGAAGCCAACGGATGATTCAGACGCTGCAACCAGGTACCCGGCACCGCTGGCCTCCAGAATCAAATCTCCCTGGCGGGCAGTAGCCGTCTGGAGAGCCGCGGTAGTGGTAGTGGTGCTGGCCTTTGCAGGGCTCAGAGCCGCATAAGCCCCGATGCCAATGCTGGCCAGAACGATCACAATGATAACAATCCAAAAGAGTTTTTTCGGCAAGTGCGAAAGCACAGGAATTTTCGTGCGTACTTTTTCCAAATTACTTGAAAGTCCTACCCCTGCCTTAGGGTTTTTTTCGGAAGTACTTAATGTTTTTGACGCCATCGTTTCACCTCGTTAAAATCCAGAGTGTTGGTTCTCCGGGGATCCCCATGGGTAAAGATTTTCCTCAAAGAGCCGGGTCGTATATGCTGTATTTATAGCAAGGAGATGTGATGAGCCGGTTAGTAAGTTATGTAGACATTGTGTCTATTTTGCGAGAGCATGTGCCTCCCTGACGATATCCTGTAGGGATTAAATTGAAAGCTGCCCGGGAGGCAGCCTTCAAGCGCAGATCATAAAACCAAGCAGGGCTCATTACCTGGCAGTTGCATGGCGGTGGGGTGGCAACCGGGCAGCTGCCATTGCCTGCTGACGCACCTCCATTTTTCGGAGAGCCAGCAGGACAAGCCAGAAGAGTGTCAGGAAAATTACCACCAGCCCGGTGCCCTTATAGAGGAATTGCATGGACGGAAGCGGAGAGTCTGTACCAGCATATATCCCATGTAATGTAACACCCAGGTAACCAACCAGACTCAGGATATGAATGACGCGAAAGGCATGCATTCCAATCCGCTTGCGCAGGTAAAACGTTATGGTAACAAGAAGGGTGAGGTAAAAACCGATCACACCCACCCCGACCCAGAAGGGACGATAGGGGGAAAGGAACGGGATCAAAACCTGCCAAATCGAATAGGGCAGGTAACGGTCGAGCATCAAGACAACGATATGCAAGATAACAAAGGCTATCGAAAGGAGCGAGATGAATTGATGGAAGTCATAAGTGAAGACACGGTCGAGCAACTGGTCAAAGAATTTACTCGTGACCCCCAGACCCAGTACCATGGAAAACCATAATAGCAAATAAGCCACAATCCCGCTGGCACGGGTCACATACCACCAGAGCTGGACACTATCAAGAGCAAAGAACCAGTTGAACCACTGGCCCACAGCCTGCCCAGAAGGGGTGAGTGAAAAAATGGCACCCGCCAGGATCAATACCAAAACAAGGAGTGTGGCAAATACGCTGATGATTGCCCGCAATGGCGAGATAAGTTGTGTTCGAGCAGGTTGGTTGTGACGTTCAATGGACATATGAATACTCCAAATTATTTTGTTTGCCCCAAATTTCCCGGTTCTGGTCCACAGCCAGATAAGAAAAATGGGTGCCGCTATTGCGGGCGATCTCTTCGGATTCTTGTGATCCACCGATGAGCAGAGCCTTGGCGAAAACCTCAGCCTCATAGGCGTGGGAGGCTATGACCGTCACACTTAACCAGTCAGTAACTGCAGGTTCGCCAGTCCGAGGGTCAATGAGATGATGGCGTTGTTTTTCACCCTGTTTCCATACACGTTTCGTCACAGCGGAGGTGGCAACCGCGCCGGAATCGACCTTGATGATGGTCAGATCCAATTCAGGTTGGAGCGGATCTTCGATCGCAACCGGCCATTGCTCTTCTCCATCTGGAAGCCCAACCAGGAACATATCCCCTCCAGCGTTGACGGCGCAGGCGGAAGAGAATTCGGAAAGGAGGCCAGCAGCCTGTTCGGCAATCCAACCTTTGGCAATTCCGCCCAGGTCAAGCGTCATCCCGGGGGGCAGAAGAACCATGCTTCTCACCTCGTCAAGATCCATCTCACTGAAGGAAGGGCGCTCGCCTGCCATTAGTGATTCGAACAAAGGGACTGCCGGTTGCTGACGGAGCAGATCCATGCTGCGGTCATAGCCGATGCGGCGCAAGTCCGGCAGAATGGACGGATCGAACAGGCCGCGGGTCTGGTGGAAAAAGCGCTGCGCCAGGGCAAGGACCGAGAACAAATCGGGCGAGGCCTGAAACGGCTTCCCCGCTGAACGATTCAGTTCAGAGAGTTCGCTTTGCCCGGAAAAACGGGTAAAACGACTTTCACTGGCTTCAATAAACTGCTGCGCTACCTCAAACCCTTCTGCAAGACGGGCAGGTGACCCTTGCGCAGCCAGCAAAATATCCGTATTCATGGCGTGAAAATGAAAGGTTTCCATTCTCTATGAACCCCCAGACCTGAGAATCGGTAAATTGCTCACTGATTGATTACTGGGAGCCGAAAAATTCTGCCCGCCGCCATTCCCGCTACTGCCATTAAAAGCCTGGATGGTCGGCAACGCCGGCAGCGAAGCGGTGTTCACCGGACTCGCCTGAGTCGGCTGGACCGGCTTAAGAGAATGTGCAAGCATACCCCATCCAACCAAAAAACTAAAAACGCTGATAATGGCAAACCAATAATGAAGTACCACCTTTATGATTTTCATAATGGACTCCTTAACGGCCAGTAACGGTGATCTGCCCCTGGCTGTCGATCTGGATCAGGCCATGGTTCTGCAGATAGGCAAGCAGTTGCTGGATCATCTGCACTTCAGAAGCGGCTTGAGTCAATTGGGTATTGTCACTGCTGAGGGCAGCCTGATACTGCTGCTCACGCGCCTGGTATTGTGCAATCTGAGCTTGCAATTGGGCGATCTGCGCCGCCTGATCGGATGAGGCGGATGAGGAAGCGGTTGACCCGGCTGCAGAAGCAGCAGTCGCAATAGAATTCGCTGCAGCCGTTCCGTTCTGGTTGGTCATGGCATTCGCACCAATCACGACCATAGACATGGCGATAAAACCGGTAATCAGCATTGCTGCAAAAAGGGCTATAACTTGTTTACGCATATTTTTTTCTCCTCAGAATTGATTGAGGCGAGTATACAGAACCAAGATGAATACAGGATGAATAGTCTGAAATATTTCTCCCGGGGAAGGAAAAGCTCATTCCCAGATAACTTTCATCCCGCAGTCATATTTGCGTGCTACAATTTATCCAATAAATGAACCATCCGGAGAAAAAGTGTGCGCATTCTTTTAGTCGAAGATAATCGTCGGTTGAGCGAGTCCCTTCGGATCACTCTTGAAGAGGATGGATATGCTGTTGATACTGCCTATGATGGGCTGGATGGCGAAGAAATGGGGCTCATTTCAAGCTACGACATCATCATCCTGGATATCATGCTGCCCGGCAAAGACGGGCTCGAAGTCTGCCGGGAACTGCGCGACCGACGCGTGAGCACCCCCATTTTAATGCTGACAGCGCGGGACGCGCTGGATGATCGTGTGCGAGGGTTGGACAGCGGCGCTGACGATTACCTGGTCAAACCATTTGAAGTGGACGAACTACGCGCCCGCATCCGCGCCTTGCTGCGGCGCGAAAGCTCCAGCAAATCCGGCTCGCTCCAGGTGGCAGACCTGGTGCTGGATCCGGCCACACATACCGTCCGGCGCGGCGACCAGCCAATCGAATTGACAACCAAAGAATTTTCCCTGCTCGAATACCTGATGCGGCATCCCAACCACCTGATCACGCGCGAGATGGCGGAAGAACATCTATGGAGTTACGACCACGTTATCGCTTCCAATGTAGTGGACGTATATATCCGCCGTTTACGCTCCAAGATCGATGATCCCTGCGAGGTCAAATTGTTTGAAACCATGCGCGGAGCCGGTTACCGACTGCGCGTGCCGGAGGAGAAATGAAGCCGAAGAAATTCCCGGCTTTTAGAACACGGCTCGGGGTGCTGTTCCACAGCATCCGCTTCAGGCTCGTTATGTGGTTCACGGCAATTTTAGCGATAATTTTATGTTCCTTCAGTGCTTTCCTCTATTACACCCAATCACGCAACCTGCAGGAGGAGGCCATCCATGAAATAGACCGCAGGGTGACAGGCCTGGTGACGAATGTCCAGGATGCCTTACGACAAGGAAGTGGACAAATCGCAATCCCCAACGGGCTGCTACGCGATACCGACGTTTTCATCCTGCTCAGTCCCGAGGGGCAGATCCTTGCCAGCCAGGGACCCATCCCCGCCCAAGATGCCATCCAGATCGTATCGGCCGGGTTGCTGGCCGCGCCCAGAACGACTGAATCACCCGCCATCTACTGGACAAGCCCAACTTCCCAGAATTATGCATTCATCGTCACATCGGTTCAGAGCCAGGTGGGGATCAATTTCCTGATCATATTCGGCGGCATCCTCGACCCGAACGCACTGGTGCGCCGTTTCCTCCTGACACTGGTGGCAGGCTGCCTGCTGACCCTGGCCGTAGCACTGGCCGGCGGTTTCTGGCTGGCAGACCGGGCGATGCGGCCGGTGAAGACCATCACCCAAGCGGCGCGCACCATCGGTGAAACAGATCTGAGCCGTCGTCTTAATATGAAAAGCAAGGATGAACTGGGAGAACTGGCGAACACATTCGACGCGATGCTGGCACGTTTGCAGGCGGCCTTTGAACGCCAGCGTCAATTCGTGGCAGACGCCAGTCACGAACTGCGCACCCCGTTAACCATCGTCAACCTGGAGACGAGCCGCGCCATCGAATCGCATCGCTCAGTGCAAGAATACCAGCATGCCCTGAGCATCATCCACAACGAGAACAACTTCATGACCAGCCTGGTCAATGACCTGCTCATGCTGGCGCGTATGGATGCTGGTCAGACGACGATCGAGAAAACGCGTCTGGATCTGAGCGATGTAGCTGTCGAAACCGTAGAACGTCTGACCCCCCTGGCGAATCGTAACGAGGTCACACTGGAAGCTGGTAACCTGCCCGAGACACATATCCTCGGCGACCGGCAGTACCTGCTGCAAATGCTCAGCAACCTGGTTGAAAATGCGATCAAGTACACGATCGGCGACAAGAAACGAGTACGCGTTGAAACGGGACAAACGGATGGGACTGCCTGGGTGCGCGTGTCAGACAGCGGCCCGGGCATCGCGCCAGAACACCTGCCTCACCTGTTCGATCGATTCTACCGGGTGGACAAAGCGCGCACCCGCGACACCGAGACAGAATCTGACCTCAAATCGCCGAGCGGGAGCGGGCTGGGCCTTTCCATCGTGCAATGGATCGCGCAAGTGCACAATGGCGAAGTGCGGGTGGAGAGCACGCTTGGAACCGGAACGACTTTCGAAGTCCGGTTCAAAACAGTATAGAAGTTGGCTTCTGGAATGAAATAAAGCAGGGATTTGTGAGATTCGCTCACAAATCCCTGCTTTTTCAATCTTCCTTGAGGTTAATTCATGTTCATTTCATCTTGCAGTTCTAAAATAAGAGCATTAAGGAAAAGTCCTTAGCTCTTGAGAACAAAAGGAGGTCTAAATGACCAGAAATAGATTGTTTTACCTGATGTTAGTTGTGCTCCTTGCAGGCGTAGCGGCGCTATCGGGTGCGGCTGTAGGCGGAGTAGTCGTCTACCGGACTGTAAGCCAGGCCCAGACCGCGAACCTGGGCGCCTCCGCTCCAGTAACCAAGATCGTCCAAGCCAGCAATACTTCGCCTCAGCAAACTCTCGCCATTAACACCACCGATGTTGAAACGACGATCACGGAGGCTGTCAAGAAAGTAGGCCCGGCAGTGGTGACGGTGGTGGGTACCATCCCAAGTCAGATGACACAATTCGGCCCATCCGGTACCCAGACAGTCAGCGGGAGCGGCGTATTCATTTCCGACAAAGGATACATCCTAACCAATAACCATGTTATCGATGGAGTGACAGATGTGACCATCGTCCTGTCGGATGGGACCCAGGAAAAGGCGACGGTCGTTGGTGCTGATATGTATTCTGATATCGCCGTTCTAAAAATGGATGGTACAGTACCTGCCGTGGCAAGCCTGGGCAACTCGGATGTACTGAATCCCGGTGAGACGGTCATTGCGATCGGTTCGCCGCTGGGCGACTTCAAAAACACCGTGACGGTGGGAGTGGTCAGTGCGACCGGGCGTTCGATCGACACCGGGAATGGGTATACGATCGATGGTTTGATCCAGACGGATGCAGCCATCAACCAGGGCAACTCTGGCGGGCCTCTGGTCAACCTGGCCGGTGAAGTGATCGCCATCAACACCCTGATCGTGCGAAGCAGCGGGAGCGGAACCGTGGCCGAGGGTCTGGGGTTTGCCATTCCGATCAACACTGCCGCGGCAGTGGCCGAACAGATCATTCAAAATGGCTATATCTCCCGCCCGTTCATGGGGATCAATTTTCAGCCGATCACTCCGGATATTGCCAATGGCTATAACCTACCAGTGCAATATGGAGCTTATGTGACCAGTGTATCGGCCAACAGTCCGGCCAGCCAAGCCGGTTTAAAGTCCGGCGATATCATTACCAGCATTGGCGGTACAGCGCTAGATCCAACTCATTCCTTTATCAACACCCTGTTCACATTCAAACCGGGTGACCAGGTAACGGTAGTATTCATGAGGAATGGAACAAGCCAACAAGTGCAGATCACCCTGGGCCAAACGACCCATGGGTAGAAGCCCAAAAGACCAGAAACAAACCTGAGATAACCAAAACCTCACCGCCGACCCCGCCCCACTTTTGTTGGGACGGGGTTTTTATATTCTTTGGTTATCAAGAGAAATAAACGAATTGATAATCGGCTATACTTGCAACATGCCCCAACGTGATATCCCCATCCTGTTTACCACCCGCATCATACGCCTGTTTGCCTATGGCTTTCTCTCTGTCATTCTGGCATTCTATCTGATCGTGGTTGGCCTGGACGAGCGGGCGGTTGGACTTCTGTTCTCATTCACACTGGCCGGTGACGCCGGGATCTCGCTCTGGCTGACCACCTCCGCTGACCGGATTGGCCGGCGCAAGATGCTGCTGATCGGAGCACTCCTGATGGTAATGGCGGGGGTTGCCTTCCTGCTCACCCGCAACCCGCTCCTGTTGACTGCGGCGGCCATCATCGGGGTGATCAGCCCGAGCGGCAATGAGATTGGCCCGTTCCTGTCGATCGAACAGGCCGCCCTGACCCAACTGGTCCCGGACCAGCGCCGCACGCGGACTTTTGCCTGGTACAACCTGGCCGGATCGTTCGCGACTGCGACAGGCGCGCTGGCTGGCGGATGGTTGGCAACAATCTTGCAGTCCAAAGGATGGAGCACGTTGGCTTCGTACCAGATAATCCTGACCGGTTATGCCCTGGCCGGGGGAGTGCTGATGGTCCTGTTCTTTAACCTCTCCTCGGCAGTTGAAGCGGCGAAGGCCCTGAACCCTGTCCGACGGACTCTCGGCCTGCACCAGTCGCGGGGCGTAGTGGCCAGGCTCTCGGCCCTGTTCGCGGTGGACGCCTTCGCCGGAGGGCTGGTGATCCAGAGCCTGATGGCCTACTGGTTCCATGCCCGCTTTGGAGTGGATGAGGGTGTGCTGGGGAGCATCTTCTTTGGGGCGAACATCCTGGCGGGGATTTCCGCATTACTGGCGGTGCGCTTTGCAGCAAAATTCGGGCTTATTAATACCATGGTCTATACGCACATTCCATCCAGCATCTTCTTGATGCTCGTCCCACTGATGCCCAACCTGCCGCTGGCCATTGCCGTCCTATTGGCGCGCTTCTCCATCTCGCAGATGGATGTACCGACGCGCCAATCGTACACGATGGCGGTGGTGGCCCCGGATGAACGTTCCGCGGCTGCGGGCGTGACGAACATCGCCCGGTCGGTAGGCGCGGCACTTTCCCCGTCCCTGAGCGGATTGCTGCTCTCGATCCCCGCGCTGTTCAGCGCCCCCTTCTTCCTGTGCGGGGGACTAAAGATCGTCTATGACCTTGTGCTGTATCGGAACTTCAAGACGCTCAAACCGCCAGAAGAAAAACAAGCGAAACCCGCAAACTAAGAAGACCATATCAGATATTGCGTGACCAATAACAACGGTCTCGCAATTTTTTTATTTGGATCATGGACTTATCACTTACCCAATGACCTGCCCCGAACATAAGACAGATACTTCGAACCGGTTGGTCCTGTTTCCATCTCTGCAAAGCCGGCTTCAACCAGGAGGGGAATGTATTCATGTACGTCAATGTGAGCCATCGGACTTAAGAAATTCTCAACCAGGTGGCGCAAGATGGGTGATTTTGGCGGTTCGAAATCCACGACCAGACATAATCCGCCTGGTTTTAACACGCGCCGCATTTCAACCAGGCCGCGCTGTTTTAAGTCACCAGGCAAATGATGTAAGACCAACCGGCTTAGAACCACATCAAAAGTTGCATCCGAGAAAGGTAATGTTTCCACGAGCCCGACTTCAAACTTCGCGGCCAAGCCGGCCCGAGCTGCGTTCCGACGGGCAACCATGATCGCTTCGGGAGCGGGGTCGATCCCCTGCGCTTCGCCAGTTGGCCCGACCCACTTTTGAGCCGCTATCGTCAACCGGCCGGAGCCACAACCCACATCCAATATTCGATCCCCAGGTTTCACCTGGGCAAGAGTTCGAATGCTGGCTTCACTCGACCGCAAGATTCCAGAAGAAAGAACATCGTAGGATAGCGCCCAATGAATTACATTGCCCTTCGTTTCCGGGGTTTGTTGGCTTGATTGTGAATGCTGGTGAAAATGGGACATGTTGTTTTTCCTTTTCTTCGAGACTTTTCCGCTTAATTGAATTTACAGATTTTTTCTGTATCTACTGCCTGGTCTCCACGCCGTCAGACGGACTAAGTTTATGCATCGCATCCATCAGATACATAAAGGCGTTTTGGACGATGACAAGATGTTCACGAGAAAGATGCGCCAGGATCTCTCCCATCTGCTGGCGCTGAACGACCAATCCCTTTTCGATGAGCGCAAGACTTTTCGGGAGGAGCCTGATTATCTTTGCCCGCCGGTCACTCTCATCTTCAACTCGTTCCACCAGATCTTGATGCACCAACCGATCCACCAACTGGCTGGCTGCAGCTTTGCCGACATCCATCAACACCCCTATTTCTGAAATGCGGGCCTCGCCCTCGTGATAGAGATACATCAGGGTGTAAATTTGCGGCATGGACAGGCCATCCTGCTTCATCGACCCCATGATCCCGCGTAAGGAGCGCTGCATGAAAAGTTCGAAATGCTTATGAATATCCAGTTCAGGTGAATGAGAAGGTGACATAATTATTTCCAAAAGGTCGAGAGAATTAGTATGCAATATTAGTTCATATATATATACTATACATATATACAAACCATTTGTCAAGGGTAAAGTTGGATAGAGAATAACCCATATGGTAGATGACGACCATGGGTTTACCTTGGCTCGTTATTGCCGGCAAAGAGAATACTGTCGCGTTGATTACAGAATTAAATTCCAGCTTCTATGTACATATACCCTGCCTTCCGAACCATCCACCTGGGCCTGAGAACGTGGTAAAACCCAAACCAACCGAGCCACAGCAATTGTTATCCCTGAGTAAGTCCGGTGGTATAAATAGGCGAAGCACTCCATCCAATCTGTTCCAAATTAAAAGGAGAAATATCATGCTTTGGATCACCCGTTCCCACGTGCATGTTGACCGCGTTGCCTGTCCATGGCTTATCACCCGCTTCGTGGACAGCGAAGCCGAGTTCCTGTTCGTGCCTGCAACCCAGATCGAGCAAGTTGCCAAGGAGACCGGCGCGATCCCCTTCGATGCACCCGGTGTGGAACTTGGTCATCACGAAAACCGCTGTTCTTTCGAATCCATCATCCTGAAATACGGGTTAAAAGAACCCGGGCTGCTGAGGCTGGCAAAGATCGTCCATTCTGCAGACGTTTCCGAGGACATCGACAAAGAGCCCATTGCACGCGGCCTCGAAGCGATCGCAAGCGGTTACAGCCTGCGCTTCCCGGACGACCTGGAAAATTTGGATGGCCAGTTCGAGGTCTACGACGCGCTATATGCCTGGTGCCGGCTGCAGGTAGCGGCCGAGAAAAAGTAGCCGGGTCCTTTTTCAGATGCGCCACAAGTTTACGCCTGCCCTGCAAGCATTGCTGGCTGCTGTCCTGTTCGGAGCTTCGGCGCCACTTGCCAAACTCCTGCTCGGCGAAGTACAACCCATTCCCCTGGCCGCTTTCCTGTATCTCGGGAGCGGCACAGGGGCTTTCCTTATGCTCCTTTACCAACACATCCGGAACGGAGGTCTAGCACTAGAGGCTCGTCTCAGCCGTGGTGACCTGCCCTGGCTGGGAGGGGCGCTGCTGGCCGGAGGTGTTGGCGCGCCGATCCTTCTGCTCCTGGGCCTGCAGCGGACACCCGCATCCACTGCTTCGCTCCTGCTCAATTTCGAGGGTGTCGCCACAACTTTAATCGCGATATCTTTTTTCAAGGAATCCATCGACCGCCGGATCGCCTGGGCAATTGGGTTGGTGACGCTGGCAAGCATCCTGCTCACCTGGACAGGCGGCAACTGGGGATTTTCCCTTGGGGCGTTGGGGATCGCCGCCGCTTGTTTTCTTTGGGGATTGGACAATAATTTTACCCGTCACA
>CAISEG010000189.1 GCA_903884265.1 uncultured Anaerolineales bacterium
CGAATTGTTGACCCAGCCGCTGTAATGGTAATAACGTCGTCGCGGCCGCACCTGCCAGAGGCAAACCTTGTATTACCAGTTTCCAACTTTTGGATATCCGTGTTCTCTTCATGACGAAATCAGGTCCATTTTCATCTTGACTTGCCTTTCAATATGGTCTGGATTTTACAGACAGGCGCGTCAAGCCAATGGCAAAAACAACCTGAAAGATATCAAGGTCATGTCAAGACGAACTTGAGCTTAATTGAGCTTTTATAGGGGAAATTGAAAGGGGGCGGTGTCGTTCTGAAGCGCGGAGGTGATTAAAATAGTCCCGGGCGGGATCCCTACCCGGCTATCTTGTTTTAGATGATCTTCAGCCTGTAGCCGACCCCCGGCTCGGTGATGAGATAAGTTGGCCGGACCGGATCCGGTTCAATCTTCCGGCGCAGATTGCTGATGTTGACCTGCAGCATGTGGGTCTCGGTTTCGTAAGCCGTTCCCCAGACAGCGCGCAGCAATTGATCGTGGGTCAAGACCTTGCCGGCATGTTTAACGAAGGCTCGCAGTAAATCGTATTCGGTGGGTGTCAGGGAAACGAGCTGCCCCTTCACCGATACTTCACGCTTGTTCAAGTCAACAACCAAATCTCCGGTTTTGAAAACCGGATCCGTCTCAGCCTGGGCGGAACGCCGCAAAGCCGAGCGCAAGCGCGCCATCAATTCCCCCACGCCAAAAGGTTTCGTCAAATAATCGTCGGCACCGGCATCCAATGCAGCAATCTTGTCCTTCTCCTGCTCGCGTACCGAAACAATGATGATGGGAATCTGTGTCCATTCACGCAAGCGGCGGGTTACTTCAACACCATCCATATCGGGAAGACCAAGGTCCAGGATAATGACATCCGGGCGGTCGGATACCACGGCAGCCAGGGCCTCTTCGCCGTTGGTAGCCTCAAAGATAACGAACTGGCTTCCCAGAGAGGCTTTCAGGAAGCGGCGGATGGAACGTTCATCATCCACCACCAAAACGCGCAAGCCTGGTTCGCTCATTTTTGCGCCTCCACTGGCAGTGCAATGGTGATTGTTGTGCCGCCACCAGGGCGATTCTCGGCGGAAATAAATCCTCCATGCGCATCCACAATCCCTTTGCCAATCGCCAGGCCGAGGCCGGTGCCATTGACATTACCGGGCCGCTGGACGCGGTAGAACTTGTCAAAGATGCGGGTCAGATCTTCCATCGGGATTCCCACTCCCCGGTCGGAAACCATAATCTCCACAAAGGCTCCCGCCATGTGGGCCTGGATCTGCATGGGCGATCCCGGCGGGGAATACTTGAGGCCGTTGTCAATGACATTCACCAGCACGCGCTCGATTAAGACGAAGTCCATTGATACCAATGGCAGGTCATCCGGGACATCCAGGGTTACAGAACGATCATCGAGGCGCGAACCAACTTCCTCCAGGGATGAGCCGATGAGGTCTTGAATATCACAGGCATCACGCTTCACACGCATGGCACCAGACTCGAGGCGGGTCATATCCAGAAGATTGCCCACCAGCCGGTTGAGCCGGTCGGCTTCTTCACTGGCCGTTTCGATCAGGCTGCGGCGGGCAGATTCATCCAGAGTGACCTGGTCATTGGCCAGACTGCTCAAGGCCCCGGTGATGGAGACCAGCGGGGTACGCAGGTCATGAGAGATCGAGTTAAGCAAAGCATTTTGGAGTTTGTCGGTGATCTCCAGCATCTCTGTTTGGCGGGTCTGCTCGGCCAACCGCGCCCGCTCAATCGCCAGGGCGATCTGGTTGGCGAACGCATCCAGGGTACGAAGCTGGTCGCGGGTCAAGGGGCGGTCCAGGTCAGACGGTTTGATGCCCAGCACACCCACGCCTCCGCGCATCGTCTTCAGAGGCTGGTAACGCAGGGAAGCCTCCGGCAGGGTATCGGTGCCGCGCCCGGCAGGCTGGCTATGCTCAAAAGACCAGGTAGCGACACCCAGATCATCGTCAGAAATGGTCAATCCCGTGCTGGTGGCATAGGCTTTCAAGACCTCCGCAACCGGCAGGAATATGGCAACTTCCCGGCTGAATGTCTGTCCGACGTGTGCAATGGCTGCCTGTGTGACGGCTTCCAGACCGGAGGTTTCGGTCAGGTCGCGACCCAACTCGTACAATGCAACAGTCTGGATTTCACGTTGTTTAGCTGCATCGGCTTGATCCCGCACCAGGGATGTCAATTGGCTGATAATCAATCCGACAGCCAATAACCCAAGGAAGGTCAGCAAATATTCAGTGTCGGAAACAGCCAAAGTTAAGAAAGGCGGAACAAAAAAATAATCGAAGGCCATCACACCCAGAACCGAGGTTAAGACGGCCGGGCCGCGTCCCAGGTAGAAGGCAGCCAGGACAACTGTAAGCAGATAGATAACGATCAAGTTCGTAGGTGAAATATAAGGGGCTATGGCTGAACCGAGAGCAGTGGCGGCTGCCACGAGCATCAGTCCCCAGAAATACCGGAGCCATGGGCGGTGGGGCCGCCAGCCTTCCAGGGTTTTTTTGGTCGATGGTCCAACTTCACTGCTGATCACATACACGTCAATTGAACCGCTTAAGCGAATCAAATGGTCCACCACAGAACCGCGCAGGAGATCGATCCAAGGCGAATGGATCGGCTTACCGGCGATCACCTTGGTCACATTATGACGGTGTGCATACTCCATCACCGTTTCGGAAACTGACTGCCCAGGAAGGCTGGTGGTTCGGGCTCCCAGTTCCTCCGCCAGGCGCAGGGAACGGGCTACCTGATCGCGCTGCTCCTGGGAAATCCTGGCCTGGTCGGGAGTTTCCACGTAGATGGCGAACCACTCCGCGCTCAGTTCATCCGCCAGACGCCGGGCGGTGTGGATCAGACGTTCGCCCAAGGCACCGGGGCTGATACAGACCAGCAGGCGTTCGCTTGCCGGCCACGGCCCGGGGATGAGGCGGGTGCGCATATAGGAACGCATCTGATCATCGACGCGTTCGGCGGCGCGGCGCATGGTCAACTCGCGCAGGGCAGTCAGGTTGCCCTTACGAAAGAATTGTTGGATGGCACGCTGAGCCTGGTCGGAGACGTAAACCTTGCCTTCCTGAAGGCGGGTGATCAACTCATCAGGAGGCAGGTCGATCAATTCGATATCGGTGACGGCATCGATCACGCCATCAGGGATGGTTTCGCGCACTTTTGTCCCCGTGATCTGAGCGACCACATCATTCAAGCTTTCGATATGCTGGATGTTCAGGGTGGAATAGACGTTGATACCACGATCCAGCAATTCCTCCACATCCTGGTAACGCTTGGCATGGCGTGAACCGGGTGCGTTGGTGTGAGCCAATTCATCCACCAGCACAAGGCGCGGGTGGCGCTGCAGCACAGCATCGATATCCATTTCAGGAAGTTGCACACCGTGGTATTCCACTTTCAAGCGCGGGACGATCTCCAGCCCGGTTAATTGCCCCTCTGTTTCGGCCCGACCATGGGTCTCGATGTACCCAACAACCACATCGACAGCTTCCGCTTTCCGCTGGTGGGCGGCTTCGAGCATGGCATACGTCTTCCCCACCCCGGCGGCATAGCCCAGAAAGATCTTCAGGCGGCCGCGTTTATCCTGCTGCTCTTCAGCCTGTACTTGGGCCAGCAGGTCATCAGGATCGGGACGGGAGAGTTCAGCAGGCATACCCTTACTATACTATCTTATTTCGTCCAATGCCAGCTTGAGTCGGATGGTTTATAGCTACGAGTTAGGCCCCGGTGAGAAAGCCTACCAGTCATCTACTTGCCTGCATCGAGTGCCAGATTGATTTCAAGAACATTCACGCGCGGTTCGCCAAGGAAGCCTAACGTACG
>CAISEG010000190.1 GCA_903884265.1 uncultured Anaerolineales bacterium
AAACTCTGTTAGTCGTCCAATCCCAAAACTGACCAGCAACGGCCAGGACAAAGGACGGCGCAGTGGTCAGGCATAGAATAGCCTGTTTTCACATGGAAGGGCTGCCAGCCAATTATTTTTCGTTTGCACAGGCACGCCCCCCGGGTGTGCTTTTTTGTTTATTGTGAACATGAAATGAATTTTAAATATCAATCCAATATATTAGACTTATGAAAGGATAAACCATGGATACAAAAGAATTACTTACACGTGTCAAAGCTGACAATGTCAAATTCATCTCTTACCAGTTCACCGACGTAACCGGTGCGGTCAAAAGTGTGGATGCCCCCATTAAGCAATTGGAATCCGCCCTGGAAGACGGTGTCTGGTTCGACGGATCATCCGTGGAGGGCTTCGCGCGCATCCAGGAAAGCGATATGCGCCTGGTAATCGATCCTGATACGTATGCCGTCCTGCCTTGGAGTCCCGCTGAAGCGCGACGGGCGCGGGTCTTCTGCGACATCTATACTCCCGACGGGAATCCTTTCGATGGCGACCCGCGCGGTACGCTCAAGCGGATGCTAGCCAAAGTTACAGAACGAGGCTGGACCTATAACGTAGGACCCGAACCCGAGTTCTTCCTCTTCCGACGGAACGGCGGGGAGGGAATCCACCCAGTGCCACACGATGTTGGCAGCTACTTCGACTTTTCCGCGGACGACGAGGCGGTGCGGGTGCGCACCGAACTGATGGACGCGCTGAACAGCATGGGATTGGATGTGGAAGTGGGACATCACGAGGTGGCCATCGGCCAGCATGAGATCGACTTCCGCTTCGCGGATGCGCTGCACACCGCCGACAATGTGTTGACTCTGAAATATACTGTTAAAGCGATCGCCGCCAAGCATGACCTGATCGCATCGTTCATGCCCAAACCCGTATTCGGGATCAACGGCTCCGGCATGCACTGTCACCAATCCATTTTCAACAGCAAGGGCAACAACCTGTTCTACGATGCCAAGAATGAGTACCACCTATCCCCACTGGCGTTTGGATTCATTGCCGGCCAGTTGAAGCATGCGCGCGCCCTGGCTGCAATCGTCGCACCAACCGTCAATTCGTACAAGCGGCTCGTCCCCGGGTATGAGGCTCCGGTTTATATCGGCTGGGCGCAAATCAACCGCTCGG
Source organism: uncultured Anaerolineales bacterium (assembly GCA_903884265.1). Lineage (GTDB taxonomy): Bacteria > Chloroflexota > Anaerolineae > Anaerolineales > Villigracilaceae > UBA877. The sequence continues at coordinate 1,168 of CAISEG010000190.1, forward strand.
CACTGATCCGCATCCCGCGTTTCACCGAAGGGCGCATCAAGGCGATGCGCGCCGAACTGCGCTTCCCCGACCCGTCGGCCAATCCATACCTGGCATTTACCACCATTCTGGCCGCGGCGCTGGACGGGATCGATAACAAGCTGATGCCCCCAGCACCACTGAACAATATCAACGTATATCAACTTGACGAGGCCAAGCGCCGAAAGATGAAGATCGATTCCCTGCCCGGCTCGCTGGCCGAAGCGCTGGGTGAATTGGAAAAAGACAAGGTGGTACGCGCGGCCTTGGGCGAGACCATTTACGACGCCTTCACGCGCGCCAAGTGGGACGAGTGGGACGCCTTCCGTATTAATGTAACCGATTGGGAAGTAGAACGCTACCTAGAATTAGCCTAGAAAGCCGGTCGTCATCGACTTTCTGCTTTCAGCAAACAGCGGCTGGCATTTTGCCAATCGCTGTTTTTTTTCACTGGAGCCTAAACGGGTTAAAATCCGTATCCCGGTCGTAGTAATCTTCGTTTTCCGTCTCCTTCAACTTTCTGACGGCAATATAGGTTACGGGTGTCATCAGCGCTTCAATACCAACCTTGAAGAGATAATTGGTCAAGGTAAGTGTCAGGAACAGGCTCCAAGGGAAAACGTGGAAAAGAGAAGCTATGACGATGAATACGAGCGTGTCCACGAGTTCGCCGACAATCGTACTGCCAATGGTACGGGTCCACAGCCAACGGCCGCCTGTCAGAATCTTCATTTTCGCCAGCACGAACGAGTTGGTAAATTCCCCCGCCCAATAGCCCGCAAGACTGGCCAGAACAATACCTCCACTTGACATTCCGCCCAGAATGGCAAGATACGCCGCATTGCCGGCATATTGCTGCCATTGGGCTTCTCCTGGCAGGATGCCGACGATCCAGAAGATAAACGCACTCAACGCCAGGCAGGCAAAACCTGCCCAGATGACGCGGCGGGAGTTTTTATACCCGTAGACTTCGGTGAGAATATCCCCAAAGATGTAACTGACAGGGAATAGAAGGGTACCGGCATCAAATGCGATGCGGATCCCAAAGATACTGAAACCCCAGTCCACAATCTTGGCCGAGGAGGCGATGTTGCTAACGACCAGAACCGTCACGAAGACAGCCATGATCAGGTCGAGATAATGATATCGTCTTACCATAAGCCACCTGAAACCAGCTTCATTATCGGCTCATCATCCTGCAGAAAGAACAAAGCCCTGGAGCAGAAGTCGGCTGTCCGCAGTTGGTACATGGATGCAGCTCGGCTTGGATGGTTTCACGCTCAACAAACAATCCAGATCTGCGGGCCTCGAGGAAAGACAGATAAAAAGTTTGTTTAGCTCCGGGGCGGTCGCTTTCCAGTTTGTTGAGCAACTGTTTGTAATAAATGGAGGTCGAGCCAACGGAAAACGGGCACTCGTCGTAAATGTATTCAATGCCGCGCAAAAGGGCGTAGGCCAACATCTCACGCTCGTAGATACGACAAAGAGGCTTGACCTTGCGCGCCAGGCCCGAATTCCCATGAAGCACCGGACCCTGCCGAAGCATGTATTCGCCCGCCCAAGAGAGCGTATTCCCAAAGAGGACTGCGGCCTCATCATCCAAATTGTGACCGGTGGCCAGGACATCATAGCCGAAGTCGCGGGCGACCCGATTCATCACATGACGTTTAACCAACCCGCAGACCGAGCAAGGCTTCAGCCTCCCTCGATGGGATTTCAAGGAAAATTCTGGAATGGTTGAGCCGTATTCCTTCTGAACATCCACGATATGCAACTTCAAACTGTGGGCGGCCGCGAACTTCCCGGTAAGGCGCTGCGACTCAGCCGAATAATTGAGGCCTTCATCGATGCCAAGACAGATGTATAAGCCATCAGCCTGATAACCCAAGCGCTGGAGGATATCCCAGAGCGAAAGCGAGTCCTTGCCTCCGGAGACAGCAACGAGAACCTTCTCCTCGTGCGAGAACATCTTGTATTTCTCAATAAAACGACCAGTTTGTTCCGGAATCCATTCGAGATAATGTTCCTTGCATAGAGCCAGTTTATGCTGGCGCATATTAACCACGGCTTTTTGGCCGCAAGCCCGGCACTTCATCTAGCCTCCGGAAATGGCAGCGATAAGTTTGATGACATCGCCATCTCTCAAAATCTCATCTTCGACGACCAACTCGCCGTTGCGCGTGCATAGAACACCTTCCGAGAGGATATTATTCTTCTTGAGGGCGTCCAGAAGGGTCATGCCGGGACGGACTTCGTATTCTTGATCGCGCAGAATGAGTTTTACCATGGGCACTCTGGGGCGCAAAATTTTACCACGCCTGAGCTGATTATACACTTTCAAATCAAGCGGAGGCACAAAGTGGCCATTAAAATCAAAACAGAGACCCCAAAATATGATGGCCTCCGTTTTGAATTTATGTAGATGTAAAACAAATAGGTATTTTGCCGGAATTCTTTGGCGGCTTCGAGAATTATTCTGAAAACCGGAGATACTTTGGCGGGTTTTTGCAGTCAGCATATTCGCCGCGGTATTCCTCCGGAATCAGGAGTGCAATCTGAGACATAATCTCATCAGACAGCGCCTGACGAATTTTTCCATTCACTTTTTCGCCTTTCGCATCCAGGGTAAACTGCCTGCCCACGCGGAAATGGAAATCCGTCCTTTTAAGTTTCTTCAGGTTGGCCCCGAATTTTTCCCCACCCCAGTGAACAATGGGCAGGATGGGTACGCCGGCGTGCAGGCCGATCAACGCAATGCCAGGCTGGCCGCGCAGCAAACGTCCATCATAAGAGCGCGTCCCTTCGGGAGCAATGGCGAGAATATCCCCGGTCTTAAGCACTTCCAGACAGGCACGAATGGCGTCCAGGTCTGCTTCGCCGCGGCGGACAGGAATGGCATCCCATAAATCGAACAACCAACCCATAAACTTATTGTTCCAGGTCTCAATCTTAGCCAGCCCAATCATTCTGCGCGGTTGGAGATGGGCGAACAGAAGAGGAACTTCGAGCGAGTTGACGTGGTTGGTGACAAGGATCAATGGGCCGTGGGCCGGGACTTTGGGAAAGTCGCGTTTATCGATCCGGCAAAGGATGTCCGTACCCAGCCGGATGACCGTATCCATGAACCAGCGAAAGAAGAGCCTCATGCAGGTTTCTGGGTAATGAACTCAATCTGCCCTGGAAGCAGATCTATAGTCAGTTCCTTGCCCTCAAAACAGACCGTCTCGCCATCACAATGGACCGGGAGGGTACCCTTCAACGCTGTGACCTTAACCTTGCGAGCCTGGGCCATGGTCACTTCTTTTTGCGTGGCCTGGGTGCCTTTCATAAAGTAGGGGATGAGACCGAAAACGCGCAACTGGCTGGCTGAACGGGCAATGCACAGATTAAAAGTACCGTCGCCGGGGTCGCCATTGGGTGCAAAGAAAAAACCGCCGCCCATGCGCCGCCCGTTCATGATCGAAAGCATCAACGGGGAGAGGTCCATCGTTTTATCATCATAGATCAGTTTGACAGTAGGGGCTTTATAATAGACAAAAATGGTTTCGATGGCAGCAATCAGGTACAGGAGCAGTCCACGCGTCCAGCGGATCTTGGCAGCTACGAAACCGGTGGCAGCGTCGAAGCCGATCCCCACGCCGTTGCCAAAGTAGCGACCATCTGGATAATCACCGCCCTTGACAATCCCTACATCCATGCGGCGGCGGTAGTTGTCAGCCAGGATCTTGCAGCCAATTTCCACCCCACCAGGGATACCCATACCATAAGCGAAATCGTTCCCGGTACCAACAGCAATCTGCGCCATGGTTGTCTTGTCAAATCCTGCCAGTTTGGCACGCATCAGGCCGTTCAGTACCTCGTTGGCAGTCCCATCGCCGCTGGCAACGACGATAATTTCATATCCATCACGAGCGCCTTGCTCAGCCAACTCCGCAGCATGCCAAGGACGTTCGGTCAGAACTAATTTGTAATCAATATTGTACTTTTTTAATTCCTGTTCCATCAAGGGCAGTGACCGTCCGGCAAATCCGCGACCAGAAGTGGGATTAACAATGAGCAGGGTATCAGGCATTAAACACTCTCCTAAAAAGGGAATGCTGTATTTTACCAGATACCACTGAAAAGCCATGTGCTATCGCAAAGTGAATGGCACGCAGCTTAATTTCCCACTACCCTTGCGAGGGAAACCCAAAGGGGTAGACATTTATTTAATCCTGGGGGAAAACTTATTTCGTTCTTTGCATGCGCGCAACAAACTGGTAGCGGTCGGCATGAAATACTACTTTGCTATACTCCACGAGCAGCCCCAACCGGTCAGTGGAGATACGTTTCAACCGCATCACCGGCGCAGATTTGTTTGTGCCGAGCAGCCCGGCTTCCTGGGTGGTGGCTGAACCGGCGGTGATCAGGTCCAGCGCCTCCTGGGGGTGGGCGTTATATAAATTTTCCAATGTTGCATACAATGAACAATTATTCAGGTCCAATTTGGCCAAGGCCGGGAACCGGGCGAAGGGTAAATATATTTCCTCGATGGCGAAGGGAAGCAGCTTAGCCAGGCGCAGATTACTCAAGTGAACCACCTGTGCACCTTCAGGCAGCTTGAGCTCGGTTCTGATCTCCTCGCTGGCGGAGATCACTTCCTGTAATAGGATCTTATTAGAAGGCTCGAGGGCATCTGCAGATAGATTCTCAGACATACTGAAGAGTGGGCCGGTAACTGTGTAACTGCGCTTGATGGGCGGTGCGACGAAAGTTCCCTTGGCTCGTTTGCGGATCAGCAGACCTTCGGTGACCAGCTCGCGGTAAGCGCGATGGACAACCAAACGGCTGATGCCCAACTGCTCGCTTAAGCTAAACTCGCTGGAGAGCATATCACCCGGCTTCAATTCACCACTTGTGATCAAGGCCTTGACCGCTTCCTTGACCTGGTGGTAATACGGTACAGCGGATTGCTTGTTGAAAGTTATATTCAATACACCACCTCTTCAAATCCGTAACTGTGACTGACAATCATGGCAAAAGATGCAGATCTTCCAAAGGGTAACCGGATTCAGGGTCCCAACCGAACTCCGCATAAGCACCGGCCAGCAGGGCAGCCATATCCGGCTTGTAGCCTGCCGATCCGCCCTCTTTGAGCGGCTTGAGCAAGAGGTCAGGTAGCCGGTCGTTAGCCCGGGTTAGTCCCAGCTTGAAGTTTACCAGGCGTTTGATGGTGACTATGCGCTTGCCCAATTTTATTAGATCGTCTGGTTCCAATCCCCAACCTGTGGCAGAGTTTATTGCCGCCACGAGCATCCGGACGCCAGGGTTTTCGAACTGGCACAAGGTGAGAGAATTATATAAGTTACGCCAGGCTTGCAAGCGTGCTGCAGTACGGCCTTTTTCGTAATTATTAGCATGCCTGTCACTAGGCTCGAGGCCGATCTCTTCAAGGTTGCTTTGACCCAGGTCGAGGCTGAACATGTCGCCCTGCATGTGGCAGGCGCCGCGAGGAGAGAGGGCATAGGTTACAGCCATGCCCAAGTAAGCGCGTGGATCGTGCATGGGTATTTCCAACCGGTTTACCGTTGCAGAGAGCTCCGGAACACCAAAATGATCAGCCAAGGCGGCGTTGCCCTCGGCCAGTAGGGCGCCAAAACCCTCCCGACGAGCCGTCAGCTCGATCAGGCGGAAGACCATCGCTGCGTCGCCATACCGAATTTCCAGGCCTCCCGTATCGGCCGCGGTGAGCAACCCACGCTCGAACAGTTCACAAGCCAATCCGATGGTCACCCCCAGACTGATAATATCCATGCCAAAAAGATTACACAGATGACCGGCATGGATGACGGCTTCCAAGTCAAAAATCATCAACAGAGAGCCCAGCGCTCCAACCGTCTCATATTCAGGCCCATCCACGTTGGAATCGTTAAAAATGGGAGACTGTGTTTGCCTCCCGCAGGCGATCACACATTTATGACAAGCAGTATTGCGCGTGAGAAACTTCTCAGCCAGGTCAACCCCGGAAAGGTCGTCAGCCAGTGTGTGTTCGCCTAATTGG
>CAISEG010000191.1 GCA_903884265.1 uncultured Anaerolineales bacterium
CCCAGTCAAAATGGGCCAGGAAAAGGATGCGCGTGGTATCTCCCACCCGGCGATAGAGCCACATGCCAAGCAGGAAAGTCAGCAATTCTGCTGCGTAGGCGGCGAGGCCCATGCCAAGCAAACCGCCCATGGCTCCGCCGAAGACCGGGTGGGAACGTCCCCAGGCAAACATGATAGTTACAAAAACCGGTTGAACAGCCATTGGCAAGACCATGTTCAGCCCGATATCGAGCAGGCGGCTATAGTCAAGCCGCTGGAAACCAGTGAGAGCGTGGCGCATGACCTGATAAAAGCCAGGGACTTGTATGAAAGAATGGATGATCACACTCCAGGCATAGAGTGCGTAGGCGGAATTCGGTGCAAGCGTGCTCGCAAGTGCAACCACCAGAGCCACCTGTATCGCTCCAGAAAGCGCCTGCCACCAGACAAAGACCTGCCCGTATTGAATCCCTTTCTTCGGGTCGTGAACGCGATGCCCCGAAAGATATTTGATGAAGGCGATACTTGTCCCCATGTCGAAGAAGGTCCAAGCCAGGTTGAAGAACTGGGTCACGCGGCCCCAAATGCCGAGGGCCTGAGCCGATGGGAGGATGTAGGAAGGTAGAATCAGGTTCTGATAGATGATGAGCGGGATGAACAGGACAAGACCAATACTCAAAGCCACCAGGAATCCACCCAGAGGACGGTGAAACCCGACCGATTCCCATTCGGTCCCAGCTTCGCGAACCTCGAATTTATTGCGGTCTGAGACGATCTTGTCCAACTCCTCAGGATGCTTCAGGCTGTAACGGCGCACAACAAAGAATACGCCGAAGGTGGTGAGGATGATCAAAGCCATGACCACTAACAGGATATTCCGCTGAGCAGTGTGCGGGACGGGCGAAGCCGGGTAAGCGGCAAATGAGAGCGGCGACTGCCCGGCGGCGCGTTCGACAAGGTGGTAGACCAGGTAGTTGAAATAAGCCCATTCCTGGATCTGCGGGTTATATGCAGTTGTTTTTTGAGTCTGTGGATCAATGTAATTGGTCAGGTAGGCATTGAAAATGAACTCTTTTTCGCCATTCGCACCCCACAGAACCCAAGAACCATCCTCAAAGCCGGTCACCAAGGGTTGCACTGAGGACATCGGAGTAAGCACTTCAAAACGCTCGCGTACCTGCGGCGCGCCATTCCAAATGATCTGCTTGACGATCGGATCATCAATTTTAATCTCCGTCAGGCTGATGGCGTCGGCTTTTTCGGTCAGCGTGAGCGGGATGCCGCTGACTGTTTCGACGTCTGCAGCGGATAATCCGGGGCCGAGGAATAAAACCAGACCCGCCCCACGCTTGACCTCGGCTGCAATCGCTACCGGGTCCGGGATGAGTCCGTTAAGCACGATAACATCTGCCTGGGTGATGTCATCCACAAAGGTGAAAGTACCTTGAGGGGCAATGGTCAATGCGGTGTAAACGCTGTTATCCTGGGGACCGGCATAATAAATACGGACCGTGCCGTCAGCCGAGGCTGGTGTGGCGAAGCTAAAGAGGACAAGCAGGGCGAGCAATATTATCAGGACGCGACGCATGGACAACCTCCTAGTCAATGGGGATCTCCTGTCTCCGCCC
>CAISEG010000192.1 GCA_903884265.1 uncultured Anaerolineales bacterium
CAGTCTTTCCGTCATGGGAATCCCCGAAACAAAAAGAATTGTGGAGGTAATTGTCAAAGGTCCGATAATGGAAATCCATCCCCAAGGTACCGAAAGGGCCAGGATATAAAGGCCCCACCACATTGTGACCTCACCAAAGTAGTTGGGATGTCTGGAATAACGCCATAAACCAAGGTTCATGATCTTCCCCCGGTTGTTTTGGTTTTTTATGAACTGGTCCAATTGCCAGTCCGAAAGGGACTCGAAGCAAAATCCCATCACCCAAAGAATCACTCCCAACAAGTCAAGGAAACCCATATGTCCTATGTCATAAGTATTGATGACGAGCACAGGGAAAATGTTTAGTAGAAGGATGAAGCCCTGGAGAATAAAGACCTGGAGATAACTCCTGAGGACAAAAGACTTGCCCCATCTTTCCCGCCACTGACGGTATCTCACATCTTCCCCTTTCCCACGGTTGCGCAGATAAATCCTGACGGAGAGCCTTAGCCCCCAGATCAACACCAGCAGGCTGGCTATCAATTGCCGCGGGGTAAAAGAACCACCAATAAAGAGTGTCGCCCAGGCAACGAGTATAAATCCCAGCCCCCAGGCCACATCGGCAATGCTGTTGTCGTGCCGCTTCATGGCTATAAGAAAGAGGGCTGTCATATAAAAAAAGAGGATCAGAGCTACTAACCATAAGGTATTCAACAGTTCCATAATACCACCTTTATATAAGTGCCTGACAAGGCGTCAGCCTGCATATAACAGGCAGGGATTTCAGGTTTGAGGCTGTGCGTAGCATTGTATGCCCTCCTGAATGACGGTCCGGACCTTCAAGATAAAACCGTCCAGATTCTCCTCATTATATCCCTCCCCGGATACTGGTTCGTGAATGACCATTGTGGTGCGGCCGGGAAAGAGGTTCAACGTTCCGGGCGGCAGGATATGTTTAGTATCGACGATGGAGACCGGTAGTATGGGAATACCCAAATCGAGGCTCATGATAAAGGCCCCTTTCTTAAACTCCCGCAGATTCCCATTCCGGCTTCTAGTTCCTTCGGGAAGCATGACAATGGATACACCGTTAACCAGAATTTTTCCGGCTTCCTTTAGGTTCTCATAGGCCCCCTTCTTATCGCTTCGATCGATGTAGATATTTCCACCCAGTTTGCCTGCGAAGCCGAACAGGGGGATTTTGCGGAGTTCCTTCTTAATGACCCAGCGGGCATCGATTCCCAGAAAGCCCCAGAGTACAAAGATATCGAAGGAACTCTGGTGGTTTGCCACAACAACATAGGATTGCTTTTTGACGATATTTCCCCGGCCGACAACGTTCACCCGCATGGGGGTTATAAAGCAGTTGAAACGCGCCCACCCAGCACCGGCTATCCTATTGGCGACATCCGGACCGGATAGGAGAATGATGAAGATGCCCAAGGTAATGAAAAAAACAGTGGAGATTACAAATAGTGGGGCAAAGATCAACCACTTGTAGGGCTGATAGATAATATAAAGGACTTTTCCTTTCATTAGAATATGTGCGCCTAATGAAAATCGATTCTTATTTCATGATCCATTTGCCGATGAAGAAGCTGGCAGCCGCAACGCTCGCTGTTATAATCATGCCCCATAGGATATCCACAAATACAATTTTAACTGGCCAGTCCTTCAACGTTGCGAGGTTGGAGAGGTCATAGGTGGCATAGGCGAAAAAGCCGAAAAGTGCGCCCAGGATAACAGCCTGGCGCAAGGAATGTTTTTCCAGGGCCGGCAGGGTTGCAAAGATCAGGATGCCAACAATATAGAGGAGATAGACGGCGTCGAGCCTGTCGAGGCGATTCAGAAGCTGCTTACCGGTCTGGCGAAGTTCAAGACGAACAAGGAATTCCTCGCTCAAATCGCCAAAGCATCCTGAGCGCGACGGCC
>CAISEG010000193.1 GCA_903884265.1 uncultured Anaerolineales bacterium
GATGACGATTTGGAAGATCTTCTTGCCAAACGCCGCAATTCCCATAAAGACAAAACTGCTGGCTTTTGTCCAAGTTGCGGTAAACCCGTTCTGAGATCAGATGTTTTTTGCTCCTCTTGTGGCAAACCGTTAAAATGAATATTAAGCCATCCGAAATTCGTTCGACCAAATTTACAATAACCTTTTTGGATGGTTAACACATTTATTTAAAGGATTCTTCATGAAATTTAGCTTGACAATTCTTTTTGTTGTGCTTTCAATAGCCCTCTCCGCCTGTTCGCTGGCCGAGGATATTACTCCACCTGCCAGCTATTCTTCGCCGACCACTATTCCGACGGTTGTCCCAGCCAATCAGACTCTGGAACCTTCCTGGACGGTAACTCCCATACCAACCTCGGGATCCGTCACTTCAACCGCAGAAACAACTCCTGCTGGTACAGATTCGGCTACCCCATCCGCGGATGTCAGTCCAACCGTTCAACCCATTCTGGCAGTAATTGGTGGCACAGTGACACTTGCATCCGGCGCAGCCATCCCCAATGGCATGATTGCAACCCTGCTGGTGTACGACACGACCGCAGGACAAGTGACCCAAACCCTGACGACCCCCATCCTTCCTGATGGAAAATACGAATTTACGAATATCCCGGCAGATTCGACGACCGTCTGCCTGGTCACGGTGGATTACAGCAGTGTTACTTACGATTCCGTCCCTGTGCAGTTCGATGGGAGGCTCTTCCAGTTTGACATACCAATCACTATCTACGATACGACATCCGACCTGAATGTTCTCACCATCACTCAGGCTCATATGCAATTCGACTTTTCCACCACCGGGGAGGTACAGGTAACAGCGGTTTATATGATCACTAATACTGGCGGGAATGCCGTTGTTGTTTCCTCCGATGGCACGAGCGTCCCTTTCATCCGGATTCCCGATGGCGCCGCAAGTGTAAAGTATCAATTGACCCCGGGCAGTTCTCCTTTATTAAACTTTACAAACGGCTTTGCACTATTACCAGGTACAAATCTGCAATATGGGATCATTGCCACATTCACACTGGCTTACACCAAACGCCTGGTGTTTACCCAGCCTTTCATCCTGCCTGTTTCTTCTGCGACTATTATCGTTCCAGAGGGTGTTATAGTTAGGAGCGACCAATTGTCCGATGTTGGTACGCAAGATTCATCAACCGCACCAGTTACTACCTATCATCTTTATCAAGCCAGCAGTCTGGCATCCGGAAGCACGCTAATATTGACAGTCTCCGGAATGCCAGGGGACAAACCTGGTTTTGTGCTCGACCAGCACACCATGTTGATAATCGGAGTGGGCGTACTGGGCGTGGTCTTGATTTCCCTGGGAATCTTCCTTTTCCTGCGCGACCGTAAACTTAGAAAATTAGAAGAGGAGTTCGAAAATGATGAGCAAGACGGCAATGAAGATGCCCTTGGAGACGATCGCGAAAGCCTGATGGATGCAATTATCGCCCTCGATGATCAATATAAAGCTGGCGATATTTCAAAAGAAGCCTATGAGAAACGAAGGGGTGAATTAAAGGATCGGCTGAAGAACCTGGCGGAATACCTTTAGATGTTAATCCATATTTCTGCTATAAGCACGGACGATAAGGACGTGAAAACAAGTAGAACCGCATGATCATAGTTAAAAAGCTCGTCAAACGTTTTGGCTTGAAAACCGTGCTGCGCGGTCTTGACTTCGAGGCGCAGGAGGGAGAATTTGTTGCTCTTCTCGGTCCGAACGGTACCGGAAAGACCACCTTTCTGCGTATCCTAGCCTCGCTCTCGCGACCTACGATGGGTGAAGTCAGTGTAGCCGGATATCCTCTCCCGGTTCAGGCCGCATCCGTTCGACGCAACCTGGGCGTGGTCTCGCATTTGCCTCTTTTGTATGGAGACCTGACCGCGGAGGAAAATCTGCGTTTCTTTGGCAAAATATACAATGTGCAGGAACTCGGTAAGCGAATTGACGAGGTTCTGGAACTGGTGGGGCTTATTCCCCGCCGCCGTGATCTGGTTCGAACTTTTTCTCGAGGAATGCAGCAACGTCTCGCCATCGGAAGAGCCATTTTGCACGATCCGGAAGTACTTCTTTTCGACGAACCTCACACTGGTCTCGACCAGGACGCCTGCGTTATGCTCGACCGCCTCCTATGCCAGGTGGCTGGACAGGGGCGAACCGTGGTACTGGCGTCCCACGACTTGGCGCGGGTCGAGGATCTGGCATCCCGTTTTGATGTACTCTCGCGAGGAGTGATCTCCGCTTCAATCAGCCGGAACGGATTGGGAAAGAACAACTTACTCGATTTTTACCGCCAAGCGCTGGCAGGCTTACATGGATAAAGAAAATCAGACTGATGAACACAAACCAGCGTCCAGCTTCATGAGAGTCGTCGGGGCAATCGTCTGGAAAGATCTGGCAGCCGAGCTGCGCTCACACGAACTTCTTTCGGCTATGCTGGTTTTTGCCCTGCTGGTCATTTTGATCTTCAATTTTGCCCTCGAACTGGATGTATCGACACGCCGGGTGGCCACTTCGGGAATCCTGTGGGCCACTTTCGCCTTTGCCGGAACCCTGGGCTTGAACCGCTCAATGGCTGTTGAAAAAGACCGCGGCTGCCTCGATGGCTTATTACTTGCTCCGGTGGACCGTTCGGCGATCTATTTTGGCAAAATGATCAGTAATCTGGCTTTCATGCTGATCGTTGAAGTTATTGTCCTACCGGTGTATAGTGTGCTTTACAATACCA
>CAISEG010000194.1 GCA_903884265.1 uncultured Anaerolineales bacterium
CTGCACATCGACCTGGAGGCCGCATTGCGCCAGACTGGCGGTCAAGATGGTACTCACCTGCTGGCGCTGGACGGCATTGGTGGTAACGTAATTGACCACGAAGGGTGTCCCGGATGGAACACCCGGAACCCCCCAGGCCTGACGCGGCGTGGACGGGTCCTGGTCCACATCCTTCCAACCAGCTTGCTCAAGAAGTAGGCCAGCGGCGGCGACATTAAAGGAATAAGTGGTCACATTTGGATCGTAAAGGGGATGGCCGAGCGGTAAATAAGAATTTGGAACGCTACTCAGGCCCGAAAGCACTGAATCCACCACCTGCTGCCGGTCGAGACATAATGCCAAAGCCTGGCGCACGCGCACATCGCTGAAATAATCAAGGCGGTCGAACTCGGGATTTATTCCATTATCATACGATGCCGGTTGGATACCGAGCGCCAGTTCTTCCATCACCGGCAGGGTAGAGAACAAAGCCTGCAGTTGGTTCTGTGCGGCCATCGAGCGCAGCAACGCCACCTGCCCGTCTAAGCGGATGCTGGGGTCAAGGATATCGCAGGTGCCAGCCAACAAGTCACTGATGGCAGTGCCCGGGTCTGGAACGAAGCGGAAAGTCAGGGTATCGAACTTGGGCAGGCCCTCTCCGGAACGGAAGTAATGCGGGTTCTTTGTCAAGGTAATGTGATCGCCAACAGCCCATTCTTGAATAACGTACGCCCCCCAACCCAGCGGGGTACGGGAGGATTGATCAGCGTCGGCCAATTGATCAACCGGAATCTGGCTCCACAGATGTTTGGGGAGCGGCGACCAGAAATTAGTGAAGTAGGTGGGGTCAATAAAGCCAGGTTTACCCCACCATTGAACGGTGGTCTGGTCCACTTCTTCATAAGACTGGGTGCGGGAGTAGATCAGATTCTGGAAACCGGGGGAGGCCGGGTTAGAACCCACCTGATAGGCATAGACCGAATCCTCGGCCGTGAGAGGCTCACCATCTGACCAGGTGAGCCCAGGAAGCAGATTAAATGTAACCTGCATCTGATCCATCTGGACCTCGGAGGTGCCATCGTACTTGAGGACACATTTATCGCTTTGACAGCCCGCCGGGCGAATTTTCACCCCGACTGCCAGCGTAACCGGCAATCCAGTGGCGTCCACCACCGCGTCCCCCACATAAACGGATTTCGGGAAAAGCTGGGCGTCGCCGTTTTCGATGTTCGGTAAACGCTTCAGGATGACAGCCTGGTATCCGTAGGAATTGGTGTCGATCGGCCCATCGTAGACCGCCGCCAACACGCTGCGGGCGGCCAACGAGGGATTGTCCAGCGGGTACAGGCTGGCCGGTTCCTGCCCAAGGCAAACGGTCAATTGGCGCGGCGGTACAGAGGTCGCGGTGAGGGTCGGTTCAAGCGTTGGTGTAGGTGAGGGGGTTTTCTGACCGCAGGCAACCAGGAGCAACAGCCCAAAAATCAGGCCGCCAAGGATGATTATAGACCGGCGAAAAGACATGACGCTCCTCCAAGACCCGTTTCCTGTGCGATAACCGGGAATACACTTTCAAAGATTCATGGCCCCGTACTGGAAACCGGGCCTTCTGCGCCGGATTATACAACAGAGTACCCCTTTCGTTGACAGTCGTTACCCCTGACGGTACAATGAAGTCGCAAACCTTAACCAGTGGAAAGGAGATTTCCTTATGTTAAAAGAATTCAAAACCTTTATCATGCGCGGCAATGTAATGGACCTGGCTGTTGGCGTCATCATCGGCGGGGCATTCGGCAAGATCGTCACGTCGCTGGTCAGCGACATCCTGATGCCTTTGATCGGCCTGATCGTCGGCGGGATCGATTTCACCGGTCTGGCCTTCAGCCTCGGCAGCGCCAAAGTCACTTACGGGAATTTTATCAACAACATTATTGATTTCATTATTATCGCCCTGGTCATCTTCCTGATGGTCAAAGGCATCAACAGTATGCAGAAGAAGCCGGAGCCAACTCCGGCGGCCGATCCGATCACCAAGGAATGCCCGCACTGCTTCAGCATCATTCCTATTAAAGCGACGCGCTGCCCACACTGCACGTCGGAATTGAAATAACCAGCAACCCAATTCGTTAATCGTGATGTGCACACCGGCCTTCCGGCACACGCATCACGAATACCAGGGATTAAAAAAACTTCCCCATGGATTTCCTCGACAAACTCAACCCCCAGCAGCGCCAGGCTGTAACGGCTGGCGCAGGTCCTGTATTAGTACTGGCCGGGCCCGGGTCCGGGAAGACGCGTGTCCTGACCCAGCGCGTGGCGTATTTGATCGCCAACGAAGGCGTGCGTCCATACCAGATGCTGGCAGTTACATTCACCAACAAAGCTGCGCGGGAAATGGGGAACCGTGTCCGTGACATGCTGGGCGAATTACCCGCCGATGGGATCTGGTTGGGAACATTTCACTCCGTCTGTGCCAGACTTTTACGGCGCGAATCCGAGCATCTGCCGTTCGATGCCAGTTTCGTTATTTACGATGATGACGACCAGCAACGCGTGGCGAAAGGAGCCATCCGTGACCTGAACCTGGACGAGAAAACGTATCGTCCACAATCTGTGCATGGCGCGATCTCACGCGCCAAGAACGACCTGATCTTCCCAGAAGATTACCCCACGCAGACCTATCGTGATGAGGTGGTCAAGCGGGTCTATAAGCGTTATCAGGAAATTTTGAAACAGAACAACGCCGTTGACTTCGACGACCTGTTGCTGTGGACAGCGCACCTGCTCTCCGAATTCCCCGCCGTACGCGAGAAGTACGCACAGCGCTTCCATCATGTACTGGTGGACGAGTTCCAAGACACCAACTTCGCCCAATATGTTTTATTGAAGCACCTGGCATCGGGGCATAACAATATTTTCTGCGTTGGGGATCCGGACCAATCCATTTACCGCTGGCGCGGGGCAGACTACCGCAACGTCCAGCGTTTTGAGCAGGACTATCCCAACGCACAGGTCATCCTGCTGGAACAGAACTACCGTTCCAAACAGACCATCCTAGATGCCGCAATGGCTGTGATCGACCGCAATCCGCACCGCCGCCGCAAGAGCCTGTTCACAGAGCGCGGTACCGGCGACAAACTCTTTTATTATGAAGCACTGGACGACTACAGTGAAGCGGCTTTCGTGGTAGATACCATCGCCAGCCTCGTCTCCAGCCGGACCTGCGAACCGGGCGACTGCGCCGTGATGTACCGCACCAACGCCCAATCCCGCCTGCTGGAAGAAGCCTTCCTGCAAGCCCGCCTGCCTTACCGCCTTGTGGGAGCGCAGCGGTTCTATGGAAGGCGGGAAGTCAAAGACATTATCGCTTACCTGCGCCTGGTCCATAATCCCGCCGATGAAATTTCACTCGACCGGGTCATCAACCTCCCAGCGCGCGGCATCGGCGATAAAACCATTCTTGCCTTACACACGGCTGCCCGCGGGGCAGACACCTCCGCTTCGGCAGTGCTGATGGACCTGGTGCGCGGCGATGCCTCTCCTTTTTGGCCGCAGTTCACCGGCCGGGCCGCGCTGCCACTGGCCGCCTTTGGAGCATTGCTGACGAACTGGCGGGCTGAGGCGCCACGCGCGACCGTCACCGAATTATTCGACCGCATCGCCGAGGATATCAACTACCAGGCAGCCATTGAGGACGGTACCGATGAAGGCGCCGAGCGCTGGGAGAACGTCCAGGAGTTGCGCCGGCTGACGATCGAGTACCAGGACCGCACCCTGACCGATTTCCTCGAAAACGTGGCGCTCATCTCTGACCAGGATACCCTGGCAGAGGGCAAGAACGCCCCAACCCTGTTGACCTTGCACGCCGCCAAAGGGCTGGAGTTCGGCTCGGTCTTCATTGTCGGCCTGGACGATGGCATCCTGCCACACAGCCGCTCCTTTGACGAACCTGAAGCGATGGAAGAAGAGCGTCGTTTATTCTACGTGGGCATCACGCGCGCCGAGGACCGGCTCTACCTGCTGCGCGCCCTGCGCCGCGGCGGCCGTGGTTACGCCGAGGAGACCATCCCCTCGCGATACCTGGAAGACATCCCACAGGAGCTGCTCTC